>JAUVBH010000235.1 GCA_030591285.1 Thermoplasmatota archaeon | reverse complement strand
CATCCACGAAGGGATGAACCTGAACGAAGCGATAATGGAAGATAGATGCCAGCTCGAAGATCGACAGATTGTCAAGATTCTTTCTGTACCAATCGATCAACTCCGAAAGCTCCTCTTCAACGAATATTGCAGGAGGAGGTTCGAAAGTACTTCCTACAACACCAACACCGATCCGTCTGAAGTTGCCGGCCTGCTCATCATCGATGTTCCTCTGGATTATGGAATGTATTTTCCGTACGAGATCAATGGTGATCTCTCCTTTGTATCCGTTCATGTAACGGATGAGACGTTTGAAGTTTTCTATCTCATGGATCTCCCTGAGCTGTTTTCCTTTTGGTGCTATACCGTCCTCAAGTACCAGAGCGGCTTCCACCAGTGATAGGGTATTCCCCTCGATCGCTGTTGTGTGGTGAACATATTTTACCCTAAGGTCATCCTGATATTTTTCAAGCTCAGAAGGATAGAGGTCTCCCAGGTATGATGAATAGAAGTTCCGGACCATTGAGAGGTAGATGGCATAGAACTTGGAAAGGTACCGAAATTCTGTGTCCTTCGCTTCCATGTATACTTTGTATAGCGTGGACTTCAGGTCCAAAAGGTCGGAATAGAAATCGATCTTATCCTGAAGCTCCTGCGGATCCGATCCCTTCGGACCAATGGATCTCTCGAAACGCTTCTTGCTTCCTTTGTATGATGAAGTTGCGGAGACATACAGGTATTTCTTTCCCTTTACGGTCCTTTCCTTTACAGATACCATCAAATCCGCTATGTTATCCCCCTAATAAAGGATTTCCCTCCCCTATTTCGGGTTAGAGGGGGATAATTACTCTTCAACATCTAGGTCCTCATTACCTGCCTTATTCTTGATGGACATTATCCCGACCCCAACACCGCCGATAACCAGGATCACGATGAAGATCGGCACCCATGGAATATCATCCTCATCTACATCTTGGATGGGAGAATTTCCTCCTTCGATCACAAGTTTTCCAAGGTCCAATTCCTGTGTCGGCAATATGGTCACATTTCCAGCGTAGGGAGTGTAACCATCCTTAGATATGAATATCTCATGGTCCCCGGGCAGGATGTCCAGGTTGAACTTGCCGAATATATCAGTGAACACTGTAACATTCCCAACAGTTACCATTGCACCCTGGACATATTCATCGTAACTGTCCACAACATATCCAGATATCGTTCCTTCAAGGTAGTATTCAGCGACCCTGAAGTCCCATTGATAGGGTCCAACTCTGTTCCCTGCCTCGTCCGAGTAATAGATGCTGATGAAATACTCTGTACCGGGAATAAGTGGTTCATCGGGAGTGAATTCGATCCTGAGATCGGTAATGTTCAGGCTTCCCGGTGTTTCAGGGAATATGAAGAAATCGACCGAGGAAGGATCTATCTCATCCCCAAAGTCCATGTAGATCGTCTCTTCCATTTCAGCATCGAAGCCTGCAGGTCCAATGTCAAGGACGGATGGAGGAATTGTGTCGACAGTGAATTGGATTGAGATGTTGGCAGAGTTGCCCACCTTGTCCGTGGCTTCAATTGTGATAGTATGAATGGAGTCGTGAATATTTATAAAGGAATGATATGAAACATCTGTGACATCTGTCCAGTTCCTATCGTCGATCCTTATTCTGACCGATCCGATACCTGACCCGTTTTCAATTATGGTCCAATTGGTCACTATTGTCGAGGAGTTGATCAACGAATTTTGTGCCGGGGAAACGATCAGTATCTCAGGGGCCGTGTTATCAATATTGATGGTGACCGTGTCCGTCCCGAAGGTTCCCTCATCATTGAAACATCTGATGTGGATCGTTGTCAAATTGGACTGTTGATCAATGAAAAAGTGGGACGTGTTGGTACCAACATCGGTCCAAGTTTCACCATCGAGACCGATCTCGAAATGGTGAAGTTCAGCCCCCAATAGGTCCACGGTCCAGGTCACCTCTACATCACCAGCAGGATGGTAGGATCCTTCTACCGGACTTGTTATCTGAACAACGGGGGCCCGGTAGAGTTCTGTCACCTGGAGGATCACGGGATTACTGAGACTGCTCTCTCCTTTCTCATTGAAAGCGGATATTGCATAACCATAGGTCATTCCCGGAACAAGGTCCGGATCAGTGAATTGGAGAACACCAGGGCTCAGGGTCTCCACTATCTCCAATCCCCCGGACCCTGAGGAGTTCTTGTAAAGATAGTAGCCATCAACTGGATGATCTGGATATGATAAGGGTAGGTTCCATGAGAGTTGGATGAAATATCTACCTGTGGTCCCTTGAAGATCAAGAGGTGGCGATGGTATTCTTATCGGTGGTCTTGGATTATCAGCCAATGGGAATGGATCCTCTGCAAGCTGTCTTCCATGGAATCTGTAAGGAATATCCACTATCCCATTGGAATCGTTATCTGGAGCTATCCAGTCAGACCAGTAATTTCCTCTCCCGTTCATCGCCCATACTGATCCTACTCCATCATTTCTGGCCTGCACCCAGGAAAAATTGTAGGTCCCTGTTGAATTGTTGTTCATGATGAATGAGTTACCATATACAAAACAGACATCTCCCTCGATGAACAGTCCATAACCATCATTGCGGTATAGGTCATTGTATCGGATGGTCTCGTTGTGGCTGGCAGGTCCAATCTCAATACCTCTCAACCCAGAATAGCTGATATTGTTGTATTCGTAGGTGTTCAGGAAGACCTTATCCGAACCGATCCCGATGTTGTTCTCTCTGATGGTGTTATTGGAGATCTCATTGTACTGGCAGAATCCGGCTCCCTCCTCCATCTCCACCTGGATTCCTACTGGACACCATCTGATAAAGTTATACCTTACAATGTTGTATTCCGAGTGAGAGAGAAGGATCCCGTTATTGGCACACCCAGAGATGGTGTTCCTTTCAATAACACAATTGCCGGTGAGAGAGCCAAGTCCGATCCCTATCCCACTGCAGTCCTGGATCAGATTATCACGGATCTGAATATTATTGCAAAAATAGCTGAAATAAATAGCAGTACCTGTATTTTTGAAGGTATTGTTTGAGACTGTGATATTATTGGCATAATTTCCACTGATCGCATTTCCAGTTAGATCTACAATGGTCGAGGATCTGACAGTGATGAGATCCGATTCGTAGATGTATATGCCTACTGTTCCATTATCGACCCAGCATCCATCAATTAGGGCATTTGAAGAATTATAAAGATACACTCCATTGTCCTCATAATAAAAGTGCCAGTTGCCCGTCGCGTCAGTGATCTGACAGTTTCGGATGACAAAGTGAGATGTAACATTCCCGATGAATATTCCATAGCCATGACCATTACCGTTGATGAGATAATCAGAAATAACATAGGGGTTAACTTGACTGCCATCTCCTGTCCATCCTTCAGAAGCAGCGACACCCTGGAACGCCTGGTTAGAATCGATCCTGATGGGCTGATGCTGGGTAAGTCCGGTCAGATCCCTGGAAGGTCCCCCTTCTGAAGCTCCCATGAATGGGACCATGGACATTACGACAAGCAGTGACAGAACGATCAGTGCCCTTCTCATTAGCAACCCCGATGTAAAAAGGACTGGAGAATATTAAACCCTATGTTCCAGGACTTTTGGGCAGTATTTGTGTAAACAAGGTGTAAACAGTAATGTATACATAGTAGTAAACATATTTATCTTTGATCACAT
>JAUVBH010000285.1 GCA_030591285.1 Thermoplasmatota archaeon | reverse complement strand
GACAGGAAAAGGTGTAAGGATCACAAGCTCGACCCTGGGTACCGAAGAGACCGACTATCTATTTTCAAGGGCAGATGCGAATGGAATGGGTCAAATGGGGTGGATCTTCGGGACCATTATCCTTGTAGTGACCGCAGTTGTTATTTACAATTCAATGAACCGTTTGATATCATCTCAGAGAGCTTATATTGGGGTGATGGGGGCTCTTGGAGGGAAAATGAGAGACATCATCCTTCACTATTCACTGTTTGGTTTCTTTATGGGTTTCATTGGATCATTATTGGGTATTCCCATAGGGATAGGTATCTCGAAATTGGTAATGATCGAATATGGAAATATCATCGGATTGGTGGACCCGGCCACGAATGTGAACTGGATCTATGTTGCAATTTTTGGAGTTGTTGGGATCAGTATTGCAACTGTGGGGGCCCTTCTTGGATCATTGAAAGCTGCCTCCATCGGACCCAGGGAAGCCCTCACATCACAATATACGGCCCAGGATTTCTCCAAGAAACCCATCGTTGAAAGGATCTTCGACATCACTGGCAACAGAAGGGCTATCCTGCCCAGAGTTCCAATGAGAAATCTGAGCATGCATAAAGTTCGGACCAGCATAACAATGATATCGCTTGGTGTATCCTTGATCCTCGTCTTTTCATGTCTGGCCATAGCATTCGGATTCATGCAGCCTCTGGAGGATAATTACGACAATTATGAGAAATGGGACCTGAAGGTGAAACTGGTAAATCCGACCCCTGCATCTAACGTCAGTTCCATACTATCGGAGGGAATTTTCCTGGAACAGAATGTGGAGGTCTCCATCGATGATTTTATCCCTATATTGGATAATGAAAAACTCTCTTTTGCAAGGTTCCAAGCCTTCGAAGAAGATTCAGAACTGAGGTCCTTCAATGTTATAGAAGGGAAGTTCGATCCTGATAATGGAATTCTTGTAGGGTCCATTTTGGCAGATCAGATGGACCTGAAGGTTGGAGATGAAGTTGTCTTTGTCCTTGGTAATCTTACCTCTACTGCGAAGATATCAGGTATCACCGGTGAACTGATGGACGATTCATTCCTGATGACAGTGGATCAGGCCGAGACCATCCTTGGAACAGGAGGCTGCGTGAACTCCCTGATCATGAATATGGGGGAATTGTCCGAAGAAGAGATCGAAGACCTTGTAAGGGACAATTTCGCAGCTTCCTCTTTCATCTATACCGATAGTGTAATGGAAGGAATTTTGTCAATGCTCCAGGGTTTACTGGCCATGTTCGTGATATTCATTGCCTTTGGGATCATCGCCGAGGTCCTGTTCATATCAACCACAGTTGTTTTGAACATACTGGACAGAGAGACAGAGTTCGTATCTCTCAGGGCTATTGGATCCAAACCAAGCAGAATAAGGAGAATGATCGTCCTTGAAACGCTGATACTTCTTGGTGGTGGATTGATAATTGGACTTCCTCTAGGATACTTCACAACAAAATGGGCAATGGCCTACCTGGTCAAGGACCTGATGTACTACGTGATCAGTGTGGACATCTCCGTGTATGTGATCACAGCTACCTTTGCGATACTGTCAGCAGTAATAGCATCATATATCTCTGCGAATCACATAACGAAGGTGAAATTGGTCGACGCTATCAGACAAAGATCGACCTAGATATGGATCATTCCGGTTCCAGAAACGAACTAACCCAATCGGAGAAACGCTCCAGCCTGGAAAGACAGTCCTCCAGGTCTTTCCCAGGAGCAATTATGCCGTGACCATGCCAGAACATGATATCATACCTGTGGATCTCCTGGACAGTGGCCTGGGCCAGATCCAGAGAACCTGCTGGGAGATTCGGGACCCACCCTACCCAATCGGGGAGATCAGGTGCAAGGTCCATGAGCTCGGATTGGAGTTTCTCCACTTCATCCATGTGCGCATGGACTATGGCTTTCACCTTTCCTCCATTGTGTGCATAGATGAGAAGATGGGAAAGCCATTCCGATGTTGGGCCCCCCTCTCCCCAAAGAAGTGATAGGGACCGCCCTCCTCTTGCAGCGATGTAAAGGCCAAGATTATCTTCAGGAGTATTGGAAATGTCCTCGATCTTTGAACCGGATCTTGTAAAGAGGATGGTCTTCCCTTCAAGCTGCGGGAGGAACTGACCTGTCTCGAAGAGAAAAGGTTCCAGGTCCCAGATCTCTATTGGATCCTCTACGACCATAGAGATGTTCCCGCTGCATTCCTGGCACCATCCCTTGGATGCAAGTTTTGATGATGCATCCATGATCGGTTTCAGAAGCTTTGACATTCCATCCGAGATCACCGGTATCACTCCGTCTATAGCATGCGCTGCTTGATGATAATAATTGGCACTAACCTACCGGATCAAGCCTCAACTTTGTCCTTGTGGCCATACAGGAGACGACCTGCAAGACCACCGAGGATCATAACGATGCAGGTGGAATAAAGTCCAATATCGAAGAATATCCCTTTTGTGACGATAAGAAGGATAGACCAGGACAGATAAAGGAGTATACCAACTACCATGAGAGCTGTGAAAAGGTTCTTCAAAACAACGTTTGGAAGCCTTACTTCTTTGTCCTCGACCATGGATATCGACCCGCCATGACACTTTTGATAGATAAGTATATCGATTTTCGCTAAAACGGCGAAACCCCTATTTGATGCGATTTAAGGACTTTGATGGGAATCTGATCACAGATGAAGAATAAAAAGGGAGGTCCAGGCATACAATTGTACAGCTCTGAGAAAGGCAAACCGCAAGGATAAAATATAAAGTGGAGAATCTCCGCCTCCAAGCCCACAGCCCCGTAGTGTAGCGGTCTAGCATGGGAGACTCTGGATCTCCCGCCACCAGTT
>JAUVBH010000287.1 GCA_030591285.1 Thermoplasmatota archaeon | reverse complement strand
GTTGAACCAGAAATTATCTGGATAACCCTGAAGGGTTCCATTTTCATAGTTTACCATATAGAGGTCGATGTATCCATCTCTGTCAACGTCAGCCCAACCCCCCGCCACTGTTGGAAAAGTGTCCGAGATACCTCCTGCAATATTTGTCACATCGGTAAAAGTTCCATCGCGGTTGTTACGCCAAAGGATGTCCGGTAGACCAGGGTGATCGCTTGAACCATTTCCTCCACCACAGAAAATATCCAGCCATCCATCATTATCATAATCTCCAAAAACACCGGAATTCACAGGTCTATCGATCCCTGCATGGTCCGTGATGTCAGTAAATACATATTCAGGGGGACCGGAGTTGCGGAACAGCTTTCTACCGTTGACCAGCAGATCCTGATGGTCATCATTATCAAAATCTCCCCAGCTGAAGAAATTACCGCTGAGGTGGGATAGTCCTACCTCCTTGGACACATTCGTGAATGTAATCGGCCCTTCTATTGTTGGGGGGTTTTCATCATCAAGGTCACCTACTGCTTCTCCCTTGAGGAAAAATATCGATCCTGTCAATAACAACAGAATTGCAACGAAAACCAATGAACGTTCGATCTTCATTAGGACCCCGGCTCTTAATCGATACCTTGATAGAAAAGGATTCCGAGGGATATGACTAATTCTCGTACAATGATTCATCCATATCAGGCAGGTCCACTTCACCGAAATCAGGCGGCGGTGGTGCTTCCCTTGGTGTTTCGAGTCCGGGAGGTTCGGGAAGTTCCATATCCTCATGATCATCTAAAAGAGTATCATCACCGACTTCCAGCCCTTCAACCTCGAGATCTTCATCATCCATATCTTCTTCCTCGATCTCCAATGGATCCTCGGCTTCATCGGTATCATCGGACATTTCTTCACTTTCCCCATCCGATGATTCCTCTTCCTCACCGTTCACTTCCTTCTTCATTGGTTTGGGAAGCTCCCTCATCTTGCGGGACATCTGAAAGACTACAACCAGGATCATTACAAGAAGAGCTATTGCGATCATTAGAACGAGACCGGAGAAAGCACTATCCAGGAATTTCATTACAATGGACTTTTCCTTGACCTCTATGTTCAAAGCAACCTCACTTTCATCCCCATCGTCATCTGTTACTACCAGTTTCAGCTCGTGGGTTCCAGCTTTATCGATGGAATATGTCAGATTGCTACCTGTGGCTTCCTGAATGAGTTCGTCATCAAGATACCACCTGAATGATAATGAACCCATATCCGAGGGATTGTCGTAGGTCTTGTATGCAATAGCAGTGAACTTCTCTCCCTCATCGATCCCTGTGGGAACATTCTCAAGGATGATCATAGGAGGCGGATTGTTTATCACCACAGGGAAATGATCGGTCCCCACACTACCATCATCATCGGTGACCTTCACACTGATCATGAAAGTCCCCTTGGATGTTGACATGAAGGAAAATGTGGTCGATCCTGTCTCCATGACCGTATCATCAACCATCCATTCGATCATCAGGGTGGAGATATCGGATGGCGTATCCAAAATACTTGAAAAGAAGAAATCTAGCACCTCATCTTCATCTCCCATAACGGGACCCATTATCTCAGGTGTAGGATCTTTGTTGAGTATCCGGATAACCTGCTCGGCCATATTGGAGATCCCCTGGTCATCTGTCACTGCCAGAGTTATGGAATAATTATCTGACACTGTCCAGGCCTGTTCCAAATTCTTCCCGAAATGGTCGAAAACACCATCATCATCTACATCCCAGGAGAAGTTCAATATGGGAATATCTGAAACAGTGTCGATGGAACTGTTTGCCCCGAAAAAGATCAACTCATCTTCCAGGAAAGGACCTGTTGGAACCGTTAGAACTGCGACCGGTTCTACATTCCACACCGAGAACCAATGGGCAGTAAGATCCTCACTTCCGTCATCATCAATAATCTTCAGGTCAAGGACATGCGAACCCTCATCTGCGAACTGCAGTGATAGATCCTTCTCTGTGGAAATGGGGTCCTCGTTGCCATCCAGATACCATTCGAAAGAGAGACCATCTACATCGGATGGACTATCAAAACTACCCTGAGCGCTGAATGTTATATCTTCATCCTCATCAACATCAACTGGACCGATGATGTTCGCGACGGGGATTATATTGATCACCTGCAGTGATCTATAGGTGAAACCAAAATCACCCTTTGGATCCAATATCCTCACAGATATTTCGTGCCACCCCTTTTGACTGATGTTCGTGGTGATCGAATCTTCTTCGGTCCAATTCATGATTGGGGCCCCGTCGAGCATGAAAAGATAGAGGAGGTCCTCATCATCGGGGAAAGTGTCCCATGATGCACTGGCGGAGATCGTGAACTCTTCATCCTCATTCACATATGGAGGGATATCTAGTATTGCAACAGGGGGCGCATTGACAACGTCTATGGAGATATCGATGGAGCTTGACAACCAGGTATCGTCCACAGTTAATCGAACCCAATATGTGCCTTCATCCTGGAAGGTAAGGTTGACAAAGGGATAGGTCGAATCTGATCCATTCAGACCGTCGGACCCATCAATGTCCCATTTGAAGGTGATAAGATCCTCATCTGGATCATATGACCCTCTGGCATCCAGCAACAGGAAATGACCCTGATATACCTCTGGATCCTCTGGCAAAACAACGGCGATTGGACCTCTGTTCAATACTTTGATCGTGGTCTCAGCAATATGGGTTCCGTTATAGACCTCGATGAGGTAGGTTCCCGGGAACATGTTCTTGATCACAGCAACACCGAT
>JAUVBH010000259.1 GCA_030591285.1 Thermoplasmatota archaeon | reverse complement strand
ATATAATATCGGAGGGGGAAAATGAGATCGCAGATTTTAACTTCACTATTGGTCATAATATTCCTAATTACACTGGGAATAACATCAACAGCAATCGTTTCCGGCGAACAGGTGAGTATTCAACCCCAGGCAGATCAAGTGGAATTTTATGAGCTCCATAAAGGGGAGCTCGTTACCTGGAATTGGGAATCGGGATCCTATGGACTTGATTTCTCCATCAATGATCCGGAAAATGATACTTATTATGGATCAAGTGACAAACTCCTGGATGAAGGATCGTTCACATCTCCAATAACGGGGAACTGGTCTTTCCGTTGGGAGAATCAAAATGATGTAAACCTAACCATAGATTTCACAACCATCCTGAACTATACTGTAGTAATCGGAAATGAAGCTCCATCCGCTACAATTGAGACAGATATCACATCAGGAGAGGCACCACTATCGGTAAATTTCAATGGTATAGGATCGGATACAGATGGGGAGATCATCTCATATCTGTGGAATATAGGCGATGGACCGGTCCTCTATGGACAGAATGTTTCACACGAATATCTTAATCCAGGATCATATAAGGTTAATCTGACCGTCACTGACGATGATGGAGCTGCAGGATATGCTGAGATCGATCTTGTTGTTTCTCCAGTGAATCCAAAGTTGATGGGTTCTACCCCCGTGACTGGATCGGTGGACCATCCTGTTGATCTCACACCCACCTTTAATTTTGATATAAAGATGGACAAAAACAGTGTTGAGGAGAATATCACTATTGATCCACCAGTGGATATTACATTCATTTGGGACGGATTATTCAAAGAAGTTACGATGCGGTTCCCAGGAGGACTTGATCACGATATACCTTACACACTAACGCTGGATCAGTGCCTCTCTGAAAATGGAGGGATCCTGCAGAGCGGATCGTCCATCTCATTTACAACCAAAGTAGCTCCAGTTCCTGTGATCAACATAGATCCTTCACTGAATGAAAAGGAAGTTGAAAAGGGAGACATAGTGACGATCAACGGCAATTCAACTGATATTCCCGCTGGTGAGGAACTAACTGTGAAGGTCGGAGAAGCGACGGAGACCACTTATGTTGGAGAAGATGGTAAATGGTCTGTCAGTATCAAGGTGACCGAGAGTGGAGACCTTCCTGTAACCGTAACATATGGAGGGATCGTCAAATCCGCAACCCTCAGCACAAAGGATGTAGATGAGGGAAAGGATTTCCCATGGATCGTTCTGATCATCGTATTCATAGTAGTGCTCCTCCTCATTGTTGCCATCGTCCTATTCATGGTGATAAAAAAGAAAAAAAGTGGGAAGGATGACACATCACAATACGGCCAACAACAAATGATGGATGATCCAACCGGCATTGAGCAGGGAACACTTGATTATGTCGGAACATCGGAAGTCTCCGATCTACCCGAGATCCCTGAAGCAGAGCCATTAAAGATGATGGATTTCTCGGAAGCTCAGAATCTAATGGAATTCCCTGATGATGAAACCGTTGTCCCTGAAGAAGAGATACAGCAACCTCCTCCTCCTGAACCGGTTCAGGATCCTGACCCACAAGAAACTCCTGCACCAGAAGTTGAAGATCAACCACCGGTTGAACCTGCACCCGTGGAGGAAAAAGCACCACCACCTGAAACTACTCAACCTCTACCACCTCCACCACAACCGCCTATTTCTTGAGTTGGGAGCATAAAAAAGAACTTTATAGAACCTCTCAATGGCCTCTATGAGGTTATTCTAATGTTACCCTGGATATTGGTAGCGGCAGGAGGAGCGATAGGGGCCCTTCTTAGGTATGGAGTTGGGAAAGGAGCTACTGCGATAGGGTTAACCTCTATGTGGGGGACGCTTGGTGTCAATCTGATCGGTTCTTTTCTTATCGGAGTTGTGATCTTCGGCTCAGAAAAACAGGGATGGTTCGGAGAGAAGACCAGATTGTTCCTGACCGTTGGGATCCTTGGAGCATTCACCACCATGTCCACATTCTCATACGAGAGCTTTCAGATGTTGGAAAGCAAGCAGTATTTTTCCTTCGCTCTCTATTTTGTCGGGACCATCGTCCTGGCGCTGGCTGGGATCTACCTGGCCAGATTATTGATCGTCCAGGGACTAAGATAATAGGTCCAGTTTTATATCGATAAGGCATTCCATGTTCGATGAGACCCCTGAAGTTCGGGATAATTGGAATGGGAACACACGGTTCACGCTATGCCAACCATATTCTAAATGATGTCAAAGAAGCCACATTGGTTGCGGTCTCTCGTAGGGATGGATCATTGATATCAGAATTCCTCGGAAATAATCCCAAGGTGATCTTCCATGAAGACCATACCGAACTATTGAAAGAGGATATCGATGCCGTCATTATAGCAACACCAACTGCTCTTCATGAAAAGATGACGATCGGATCCATGGAAGCCGGACTTGATGTGATATTGGAAAAACCAATGGCAGGAACTGTTGAAGCTTGTGAGAATATCATAAAGGTGGAAAAGAAAACTGGTAGAAAGTTGATGATCGCACAGTCTTTGAGGTATTGTCCGGTCTGGAACAAAATGAAGGAACTAGTTCAAAATAAACCATTCCCGGAGTGGTTTGAAATGGTCCAATACCTGGAACCTCCAAAAACAGGTTGGCTTCTTGACAAAGAACTTGCCCAGGGAGGCTGTGTCATCAATACTGGAGTTCATGTTTTTGATTCCTTTAGTTATATCTTCGACGCCCCAATTAGAAAAGTTGAGTGCACCCTGGAAAGAAGTATAAATCCCACCTGGGAAGATTTTGCATATGGGAATGTCACCCTCAAAGGTGGAATTGAGGGGGGTTTCAAGATCGCCAGGGATTCAAAATACAGGGCAAGGACATTGAGGATCGATTACCAGGGTGGTCTACTCTATGGTGATTCACTTGGAAATCGATTGATCCAGGTGGAGGAAGGGGAAGAGATGGTGATCGATGTCGGAGATCCGGTTAATACGATCGTTCCACTACTGCAGGATTTCATCCACTGTGTACAAAAGGGATCGGATCCCCCTATTACAAGTTCAGATGGGGTGGAGGCCGTGAAGGCTGCGAGATCATGCTATGTATCGGCAGAGAAAGATGAGGAAGTATGGCTGTAGAGATAATATCCCTATTCTTCCCATTCTTCCTCGATCAGGAACTCTTTATCGCGGTTCTTCTTCCAGATCACATATCCGACTAT
>JAUVBH010000251.1 GCA_030591285.1 Thermoplasmatota archaeon | reverse complement strand
CCCAACCAGTAAAATGGCGAAGATCATGACGACGGCGGAGAACTTTACACTCCTCATTACTGTCCAATCCATCGGGACCCTATTTAAATGATGTAGTACACAAGTTGTATTGAGATAAAAAAACGGGATCTTTTACCTTTTATCGGTTACCTTGATCAAATGGTATCCGAACTTTGTATGAACAGGTTCAGAGGTCTGTCCCTTTTGAAGTGTAAAAGCTGTGTCCTCGAAGGGTTTGACCATCTGTCCACGTCCGAAATAGCCAAGGTCGCCTCCTTTTCTTCCAGAGGGACATGATGAGTGCTTCTTAGCTAGATCATCGAACCGGGCCCCCGCCTTCAACTTGTTAAGGACCTTATCCGCTTCTTTCCTTGAACTGACCAGGATATGACTTGCCTTTACTTGTGACGTCATGATATCACTCGATTGAAAAGCCGTATTATATTTAATTATACTTGGACTATCTCCGGCAAAGCGTAAATATGAGCAGATTGGGACAATTCGGGATAGTATAATATATCACTAAAAGCGACAAATTTTATCAAGGAAACCCATGTTTTTTGTCTAATTTTATGAAATTTTATCAATGGCCAGGGTACAAAAAAATGGAAAATTCAAGTGGTATATTAACTATTTCGAAACCATTATATACTAAAACGCTTCTCCACGGGAAGAAACCTTTATATGTGATGACCTGGGAAAGATCACAGTTAAAGACATTTGGAGGAAATCCCATGGAAGCAGAAGATAGTGCGGCCGAAAGACGCAAGAAGCGCGAGAACAGGGACAGAGTGCAGATAGAAGAGACAACAAAGTGTCCCGAGTGCGGAAGCGAACATATCATAAGGGACTACGAGAGAGGAGAACTTGTCTGTGGTGATTGCGGTATTGTTATCAACGACCTTCAGATAGATATGGGCCCGGAGTGGAGAGCCTTTGACTCAGTTCAGACCGAACAGAGGGCAAGGACCGGGGCCCCGATGACGCTAACGATCCATGACAAGGGATTATCCACCGAGATCGGTTGGAAGAACAAAGACTCCTACGGGAAGTCGATCCCCACCAGGAACAGAGCTCAGATGTACAGGCTGAGAAAGTGGCAGAGAAGGATCAGAGTATCCAATGCCACAGAAAGGAACCTTGCATTTGCTCTTTCAGAACTTGATAGGATGGCTGCCGGTATAGGTCTTCCAAGAAATGTTAGAGAGACAGCAGCCAGGATCTACAGGAACGCTGTGAACAAGAACCTCATCAGGGGTCGTTCAATTGAGGGTGTTGTTGCATCTTCAATATATGCAGCCTGCAGACAGTGCAATGTTCCCAGGACACTGGACGAGATCGCATCAGCCTCCAGGGTCGGAAGGAAGGAGATCGGCAGGACCTATCGTTTCATGACAAGAGAGCTTGACATGAGGCTTATGCCGACATCCCCTCAGGATTACATCTCGAGGTTCTGCTCTGAACTGAAGCTTTCAGGAGAGACCCAGACCAAGACAATGGAGATCCTGAAGAAGGCAGATGAGATGGAGATAACCTCAGGAAGGGGCCCGACCGGAATGGCAGCAGCTGCCATCTACATTGCGTCCATAATGACCAATGAGAGAAGGACCCAGAGAGAGGTTGCCGATGTCGCTGGTGTGACAGAGGTTACCATCAGGAACAGATACAAGGAGCTTGCAGATAAGCTTGGTATCGATCTTGAAATTTAACCTAAACGTAAAAATAATGTCAAGGTTAAATCTCAAGGCCAGGAAAGAACCGAAAGCGAAGCTTGTTTTTTCCGATGGTCTTGAAATTTGATCTGAATAACAAATCAATTCAGAATTTGGGAGGTCCTTTTGGGCCTCCCTTTTTTTTTATTCAAATATTCAACCCGACACAATATAATAGATTAATTTCCAATCATGTAGCATGGATATCGATCCCTACGAGATTCTTGGTGTAAAGAACACTGCCACTCCGCAGGAGGTAAAGAAGGCATACAAGAACCTTGCAATGAAACTCCATCCTGACAAGATCGGCAACAATCTGAAGGCCCTGGACCAGATGAAGCTTGTCAATGAAGCCTATGCCATACTGAAGAATAAAAGCATCAGGGAGAGCTTCGATGAAGCAGGGGATTGGGAGAAAGAAGCTTCGGTCAAGGAGAGGGAAAAGGTCTGGCATGAGTATTCAAAACAGGTAGAGGAGTACTACGAGCAGGTCAGGTCCTACCTTGAGAAGAAGCTGAAGGAGATGGAGATCGAAAGGGAAAAGCTATCCAGTATCGAGATAGAACTGAGAAAAAGAGAGACCGAGTTCAAAAAGACCCAACATGAAATTGAAAAGAGAGAAAAATCCCTTGAGAACCATGTGAAGATCATCAATCAGTTCGGTGGAAGGGAAAAGGAGCTGGTTGATAGAGAGAAGTTCTTATCCAGACGGGAAAAAGAACTGGACGATCTGCTCTTGCATATCTCAAAAGCATATGCGCTAGTAGTTGAACTTGGCCAGGCCTCCAAGGATCTCAAGAAGAAATGATCAGGTCCAGTGAACTGCCTTTATGAACTCATCCCATTCGGTATCCTGCGCGAACTGTATCTCCTCATAAGCTGGATTGTATTCTGATGATCTATACGGGATATAGATGGAAACCCCATGTGCATCAGGATGGCCTCCATCCTCTATGGTGTTCCGATACAACATTATCAGTTCATCAACAGCATCCATAATATCCTGTGCATGTGATGATCTCAGGGTTCCAGCGCTGATCTTCGAAAGCTGGTAAGCGAAATCATAGACATCATAATTGGTATATACCGAAACTCCTGCCCAGTCCATTTGATGAGAGAAATACTCGGTATAGAGCTCCTTGCTTTGATATTCAGGATGTCCAAGGACCGAATTGATTAGAAGGCCCTGGTTAACGGTCTGTCCAACCCCGGTCATCTTTGCCCTAAGCTCCGTGGCAAGCAGATCGAGTGCTTCAACAAGTGGTTCAACATTGGAGAGATTGAAAACGCCAAAAACATCAGAATACCCCTCCTTTGGTATGAATGGTGGAGCCCTCCATGGTCCATAGGGTTCAAAAGTGTCTCCCATGACAAGGGCGAACTGTTCACCTGTCATCTCCGGGCTTTCTGATAGTTCTCCCCAGCATGCATCATACTTCCAGTTGCCGGGTTTCCATATGTCCTGTTCCGGCTCTGCTTCTGCTCCCCAACCGTAGGTTGAGCCTCCAATGAAGTAGTCACAGGAATCCCTTAGTTCATATGCGAATTCGACCATCCCCACAAGACATGCTTCTGTTGAAAGGAGATCGATATTCTTACCAATATATTCCTTGAAATCCCCACACACTTCTCCGATCTCCGGGAGTGAAAGATGATCGCCGGATAGAACATCCCAGCACATTCCTCTCCATCCACCACCATGGTCCGCTAAATGAACATTGTACTTCTTTGCAGGAT
>JAUVBH010000231.1 GCA_030591285.1 Thermoplasmatota archaeon | reverse complement strand
GTTATTGGGAACCGATCCAATGGACCATTCGGGTGTTACGAAATTGATCATCGATCAGTCTTTTAATGTAAAAGGGGTCGGATGCGTATCTCTTGGATTTGTGATGGGTGGAACAGCTAAGAAACATCAGGAATTGATCACTCGACCATGGGAAAAAAGAACGATAATAAGGTCCATACAGATCCATGATAAGGACCATGTTGAAGCTCCTGCAGGAGCCCGTGTTGGACTGGCAATGAAGAATGTCGACCCGGATGATCTTCCAAGGGGATGTCTTTTGGCCCCAACAGAGGTCGATGTGATGGGAGTTGACTCTTTCAAAGGTAGGTTCAGGATCTCAAAGTTCTGGATGGATGACATCCCAGAAGGAAGTAGATTTCACCTTTCCAACTCACTTCAGTTCATCCCCGTCCAATTGAAGGATGTCAAGATATCTGAGATAGATGGAGAAAGGTCCATGGAATGCAATGTTGAATTGGAAAATAGAGGTTGGCTGCTGAAAGAAAGCAAACTTGGACTGGCATTCCTGGATTCAAGGTCCTTTAGATTGTTCGCTGCAGGAGAAACTATTTAGGTTCTCTTAATAATCATCATCCGCATCCCAGGGGGTACGGGTTTGGAGATCGGTATCGTTGGTAAACCGAACGTTGGAAAGTCGACATTTTTCGAATCGTCAACTCTTGCTGGAGTTGAAATAGCAAACTACCCATTTACCACTATCAAGGCGAATAGAGGAATGGGATATCTGAGATGTCCGGATCCTGGTCCGGATCTTGGGGTGGTGAGCCAACCTAAAAATTCCATTGTCATCGGAGAGACCAGGTTCGTTCCTGTTGAGATGTTGGATGTTGCAGGACTGGTTCCTGATGCACATTCTGGTAAGGGACTAGGGAACCAATTCCTTGATGACCTTAGACAAGCACATGCACTGATCCACATTATTGATGTATCAGGTTCAACAGACAGTGAAGGTAATCCAATAGACAAGGGGATGCATGACCCACTTGAGGATGTTAAATTCCTGGAAAAAGAGATAGACTACTGGTTCCACAACATAATCATGAAGGACTGGACCAAGGTCTCAAGAACATCAGAATCCACCGGGAGTAATATCGAAAAAATGCTAGCTGAAAAATTATCAGGACTCGGTATCACGGTTCCGCATATCGCAGAAGCAATCCATCACATGAACCTGGATGATCATCCTACAAGGTGGTCAGATGATCAGATGATGGAACTAGCCACCACACTAAGAAGAGTGTCCAAGCCGATCATCCTTGCAGCAAATAAGGCTGATAAGGCCGATGATGAACAGATCAAGAGGTTCATCTCAGAAGTGAAGAACTACAAAGTAGTTCCTATCTGCGCCGAAGCCGAGTTGGCCCTGAGAAGAGCTGACAAAGGTGGGCTTATTCAATATATCCCAGGTGATCCTGAATTCAAAATTCACAATGAGGAAGGTCTCAGTCCCCCCCAGGAAAAAGCATTGAACAGGATAAAAAAGGCACTGAATAGATTTGGGTCTTCCAATGTCCAGAAGGTTTTGGAAACTGCTGCTTATGAACTCCTTGAACTGATAGTTGTTTTCCCCGTGGAAGATGAGCACAAGTACACCGATAAGGATGGTAGGATCTTGCCAGATGCTCACCTTATCAGGAAGGGATCTACTGCAAAGGACCTTGCTTACAAGGTCCATACCGACCTAGGAGACCATTTCATCAGGGCAATAGATTGCAGGACGCAAAGGGTCATTGGTGCGGACCATGAATTGAAACATGGGGATGTTATCAAGATCCATGCGAATGCTTGATCAGTTGGTGTTATAGAAATGTACAAGATGTTGGTCGTATCGGGGCATTATCGCCGTGTTGACAATGGTGTTATTATCGAGCTTTTCGGTAGACTTGATGACAAACGGTCAGCAACTGTTCTCATCAAAGATTTCGATCCATATTTCTACATTGTTGAACCTCGAGAAGAGGTCAGGGATTCACTTTCCACAGATCCAATGGTCAAAGACCTTGAGGATCGTGAACTTTGGTACCATGGTGGAATGAAGAACTGCTTGAAGGTCACTATAACCTATCCTTTTGAAGTTCCAAAATATAGAAAAAGATGGCAGGACCGTGGATACAGCATATTGGCGGCGGATATCCCATTTATTTTCAGATATTTTTATGATAACGATCTCAATGTATTTATCGAGGTAGAGGGAAAGGAGATCGACAACAGTGATCTTACAACAGATATCTGTATCCAAGCCGATGAGGTCCTCCCAACAGAACCTTTCAGGGCACCACTGAAAGTGCTCTCTTTCGATATTGAGAATTCGATCCGGTCCGGAGAACTCTACATGACAGGTTACTCTGTCGCTTGGTTCCCGATAAATTCAATTTCAGATATAGAGAGCGGAAGCATTGTTCCACCATTGGAGATGGAAGATCCAAAGGAAAGAGAGGACTTTATCATTGAACAACTGGAAAAGAAGATCAAGGAACATGATCCGGATGTTATCACAGGATACAATATTGATGGTTATGACATTCCACATCTCTTGAAAAGAGCAAATCTCCTAAGTCTTGAAGGAATATCCATGGGGAGAGATTCTTCCAATATCGATAACATGGGTTTCAGATCCTGGAGGGCCAGGGGACGGATCGTTGTTGATGCCTGGTGGCAGGCAAAAAGGACATTCCGTCCAAAAAAAGAGACCCTGGAAGCGGTATCCAATCTACTTCTTGGGGAGGGGAAGGATGATATCGATACCTCGAAGATTGAAGAGGAGTGGGCTAACCGAAGGGAAGAGGTCATTGAGTACTGCATCAGGGATGCTGAGCTTGCGCTGAGGATATTGGATCGAACCATGGCCATCAAAAAAGCTTCAGCGTTGGCATATGTGGCCAAACTACCCCTTATGGATGTTCTAAATGGAAACACCTCAAATTTGATCGATTCGATAATGATACGGGAAGCTGATGATCGGAATATCGGCATACCACTCACGAGACATGAGACCAAGACCTCCAAGATAGAGGGCGCCTATGTCCACTCGATCGAACCGGGACTGTATCACTGGGTTGTCGTACTGGATTTCAGATCCATGTATCCATCTTTGATGATACAGAACAACATCTGTTTCACTACCTTAACAGACCAGGTAGATGGAACCATTCCTTCCCCTATTGATGGTGTGAATTTCAAAAAACCAGAGACTATGAAAGGGTTGGTCCCTGGGATACTAAGGGATCTGATGGATAAGAGACAGGAAGCAAAGTCCCAGAAAAGATCATCTACTGAACCGGAAGATATCGAATATTATGATGGACTTCAAGAAGCCATCAAGGTCCTGATGAACTCATTCTACGGGGTATTTGCATCATTCTTCTATCGGTTCACTGATCGGTCCATCGGCTCATCGATCACTGCTTATGCCAGAGAAAATATCATGTCAATAATCTCCACCCTTGATGAAGAGGGTACTGAGGTCATCTATTCCGATACTGATTCGGTCTTTGTCAGATCTCCATTCAATGACCTGGATCAGACGAAGAAATTTGGGGATGGACTGGCAAAACGCTTCTCTGAAACCGATATGGTACTGGAATTCGAAAAGGTTTTCAGATCTTTCTTCACCCATGGAAAAAAGAAGAGATACGTTGGAATGATAGCATGGCCTAAGGAAGAGATGGTTGTAAGAGGATATGAAATGAGGAGGACCGACTCCTTCGATCTTCAGAGCTCTACT
>JAUVBH010000226.1 GCA_030591285.1 Thermoplasmatota archaeon | reverse complement strand
GCTCTTTGTTCACATCTATCTTCACCGATGTGACCTGAAGTTTTGTGGGGTCTTGTAAGGTTGCCAGGAATCTCCTCACCACAAGGTCATAAAGCTTGTATTTATCATGTCCCAGATCTGCAGGTGTTGCATAACTGGTCGGATATATTGGAGGATGGTCCGTTGTTTGTTTCTTACCCCTGGTGGGGACCAATTTCTCCTTAGATAGGATATGATCACATGCAATATGATACGGGCCATGGTCCAGGGCCTGTACCGTGGCTTTCAGATCCAATCCCTTTGGATAAACTGTATTATCGGTCCTTGGATACGAAATGAATCCCCGGGTATAAAGGTCCTCAGCTATTGACATGATCTTTGCTGCGGATATCCCCATATTGTTGGCAGCTCTGATGAAATCTGTTGTGCTGAATGGAGATGGAGGTTTGTCCACTCTTTGTCTCTTTTTTACATCCTTGATCTTTGCGGTCTTCTGATCCTTGACCGACGAGAAGATGGTACTTGCTTCATCTTCTTTCCAGATATCTCCTTTGAAATGATGACCCTGAAACTCGACCTTGGACCTAATGAAGGTTCCCTCGATCCTCCAGTAAGGTTTGGATACAAATTCCTTGATCTCCTTCTCCTTATCAACGATCAGAGCAAGGGTGGGGCTTTGGACCCTACCCACAGATAGGAAATCGTGCCCCAATCTGTTTGAGGTCAGTGATATGAACCTCGTGAGGGTTGCACCCCAGATAAGGTCGAGGATCTGTCGTGCTTCTGCAGCACTTGCAATGGCCTTATCGATCTTTGTCAGATTATTAAAAGATTCTGTGATCTCATCTGGTGTGAGGGATGAGAAATGGGCGCGGAATGCCAAATCAGCTGCATCCGGTCCAAGGGCGTAATCAACGGCCTCCTTGCCGATCAGTTCTCCTTCCCGATCAAAATCGGTGGCCACATAGATCTTGTCCGATGATCTTCCAAGGCTCTTCAGAACCTTGGCAATTGCCGGAGCAGACACTTTTCTTTCCGGTTCGACCGATATCAGATCCTTTGGAGGAATATCCGACCAGCTGTTGTAAGCCTTTGGAAAATCCATGTTCAGAATATGACCCCTGAGCCCCATGCAGCTGGTTTCCTCATTCTCCCAGACAAAGGTGTAGACAGCCACTCTTCCTTTGTGTTCAGTTTTGAAACTGTTGCCTGACAGTATGGATGAGATTCTCTTCGCTGCGTTGTCTTTCTCACAAATTATAAGTCGCATTGAGACACCGGTTGGGGCCTGGGATGGTAGGTTTCATTATATAACTATTGTTGCCACCGTAATAAATATAATATTCCCTTCAAAGATCGTCATAGATATCAATGATCTGAGAGATCGATGATAACTTTCTGAACCTGTCCGTTCTTGGAGTCCTCCTGGGAACCCAGGCAGTGAACCATGGACGTGGAATATAGATCGCATTTATTCCAGCATCCAGGGCAGGAATGACATCATGATCGAAGGAATTTCCAACCATGTAGCATCTCTCCTTCTTCATATTGGCGCATATATCAAGGATCTTCTTCGGAGTTTTCCTTCTGACAAAATGAGCAGTTTCATCGTTGAACCACTTGCCCATTCCCACTCGGTTAAGTTTTCTCCATTTGAGTTCGTGGTCCAGAACGACATTCATGGAGAGCATGGCCATTTTGTCCCTCCTGGACTGAAGATGATCCAGGACCTCGACAGCACCTGGAATGGTACTGCCTATATGTGGGACCATCTTGAATGGCTGTTTCAGGACCCAGGTGTTGTACATCGAAAAGTTAGCAAGTGTGTCATCAAAATCAAAGATGAACAGCTTCTTCATTTCACAACATCCATTTTGTCCCATTTCAGGTTATGATCTCACCTAATCTATCCAGTTTCTGTCCCAGCTTTATCTCCTGTGCGATCCTGCGTCCGGTGGAAAGATCGGGTTCTATCATGTCAGCATATGGAGAACCTGTGATGTATGGATTTGTTCCTGCAACGATCCTTGCGGAGATCTCGAACACAACGAACTCCAGTTTATCGGTAACGACTGTCTCGAGGCAGAATGGTCCGATCATACCTCCGAACAGTTCATAGGATGACTTGATCACATCCTCCGCCATCTTGAAGGCTTTGTTTAGAAGTGATTCCCTGATCACAAGTGGGAGGTTACCAGTAACAACGAAGGTTGGATAGATCCCGTGTTCTTTGAGCTCCTCCTGGGAGCCGAGCTTGTACATCTCATCGATATTGGTTTCATCCCTTCTGTCCATTGAAAGGAGTTCTACTATCCCCTTTCCACCGTCGACACTATAACCATTTGTTCTCAATGGTGAATGGAAATAGTGAAGATAATACCTGGTCCCAAGTATGTATTCCTGGATATTGAACTTCTCACCATGTTCGATACCTAACTTGAACTGATTGTAATCCTTGGCGATGAAGAAGCCGCGTCCTCCCCTGGCTCCCTGATATTTCACCATGACCGGTCTATCGATCTTCTTTGGGTCCTTGATCTCCACGGGCATATTGATGCCGGCTTTCTCCCACCAGACCCTTTCCATGTTCCGGTCGGATTCCCACTCAAGGACCTTCCGATTCCCAAAGGTAGGTATTGGGAGTTCCTTGAAATTGTTGGCACCAAGATATTCTACAAAGGAACCATGGGGAATGACCACTCCGTTATCCGCGATGATATCATCGACATGGTCCTGGATCTCGTCATACCGATCAAGGATCAAGAATTCGTCAGGTTTGGCCAATGGGAAAGCGTCGTAGAGTTTGGGAGGTCTACCTACTGCGATACCAAGTGTTTTCATACCTTCCTTTTTAGCACCGTGGAAGATCTGAAGGCTAGAATGAGAGCAGACGGTTACAAGGGTGAGGTCATCCTTGCTATAGCCGTCCAGGACCTTTTCAACATTGAAGGCTACCATTACGGGAGAAAAACCTATTCTTCTTATTACCTTTTCGGATGGTTTTGCCCCATATCACGTGGTTCTATGATGAATCCATAGATCCCATGACCCCGCAGCCTAGCTATAGATGTTGTTATCGAATGGATCTTCGGCTGCTTAGCAACCTCATTCGAATACTGCGCCACAGTGTGGACAGATCGGAGCTGAAACAGGGATCAATGCACCGCACTCGAAGCACTCTGCAAGTTCTTCCTCATCTTCTGTTTCTTCAGAGCGTGGTTCTTCCTCATCTACCTCTTCGATCTCTTCGATCTCCTCTGGAGGTTCCTGCTCAACATCGCCCTCTGTCTCCTCGGTCTCTTCCTCATCTACATCTTCGGGGACCTCTTCTCCACCATCAGTGGATATAACTGGTTCTCCAGAGACAGGTTTTCCACATGCTGGGCACTCTGTAGCTCCAACGGGTATTTCCTCCCCGCATTCACATTCCAGTTCATCACTGAACTCGATACCACAGTGCGGACAGATGGACTCCTCGATATCTACAAGTCCGTCGCAATTGGAACATTTTGCCATGTCCTTCGTCTTGGATTTGGTATAGATGAAATATCCCGCGATGGCTACAATGATCAGAAGGATTATGATAATGAATACAATGAGTATCCACCACTTTCCTTCTTCTTCCGGTTCCAGGACATTCACCGAACTTGCTGCTTCATTGTTCTGGTCATCTGACTCGTAGAACTTGCCATCCTTGTTGACCTTGCACTTCCAAACCGCGGTCTGGCCGGCATCGATCTCAGGTTTCACCGTAAATGTTACGGTCTGGCTTTGGAAAGGTGCAAGTGTGATCCATCTCTGAGGACCTTCGGC
>JAUVBH010000145.1 GCA_030591285.1 Thermoplasmatota archaeon | reverse complement strand
CCATCATCATCATATACAGCTCCCCTGATCATCACCTGGTCTGTTATGGTGAACGTCCATGCAAAATAATCCAGTTCATTACCTGTTTTGTCGGTCCCGAAGACCATTATCAAGTAGCTTTCACCATACTCAAATCTATCATCAGGTGTCCATGTATGGAAACCATCAATAATTTTTATTATTCCCATTAGATCAGATGCATTGAACCTGACATTTTCCATCTCTTCATTGAACTTTAACCATATCTTATCAGGAAGCAGAATATCCGATCCAATGGGGCCATATTCGACAACCGTAGGTGGCTCGTTGTCAACATGGAACATCGTAGTGGCTATCTTCTCATTGCCAGCTTCATCGACGGCCTTGACCGATATCACATAGGTTCCTGATCTTAGATCTCTCAGTGAATGTTTAAGATCAAGATCCTTTTCCCATTTTTCACTATCCAACCTGAAGTAGAATGATTCTATCCCTGACAATTCATCAGATCCATTCCACTTGACCATCAAGCTGCTATCAGAATACCATTGTCCTTCAACAGGGTGATCGATCTGGATATCTGGTTCTGTCAGGTCGACCATTACGGTCCGATCAATTTCAGTGGACCATCCTACCAGATCAACAGCTTTCAACTTGATCAAGTTCAAACCTTCCGGGAATGGTCCGATCGATACCTCGGTATTGGAACCTTGATCCATCCATCCCATGTCCTTATGATAGATCGAATATGTCTCTATCCCACTCCCGTCATCACCCGTCCAATTGAACTTGATCATGCTGGAATTGGTAATAAGATCATTTTGCGGTTCATGTATGTAGAGAATTGGTCCTTTGGTATCTATTGTAACATTCACTGAATCTCTTCCAGTGTTCCCAACTATATCGTATGCCAGGACCTCGATCATGTATTTGCCATCCTTGACATTCCTTATCGTATAGTTCTGTCCTTCACCCCTGTAACCTGTGTATTTTCCATCCAAAAATACTTCATACCCCGCTATGGAACTCTCTCTCTCATAAGAGTCCCATTCTATAGTGATCTGGGAACTTTTCAGATATTCATGGTCCATTGGTGATCTTATTTCCACTGTTGGAGGGCGATCGTCAATTGTGATATTGATCATATCGGTTCCTTTGTTCATGGCGATGTCCGTTGCACGGACCTCTATCTGGTTCACTCCCTGGACCGGATCTGTCATTTCATACTCTGTGTCGAGACGGGTCTTGATCCATTGATCCCCTCCGAACCTGATATGGTATTCAAGAATATCAGATGTGAGATCGGACCCAGACCACCTTATCAGAATAGTTCCATCGACAAATATGGCTCCTTCAGAAGGAGACGTGATCGTCACAATGGGTAGATCACCATCAGGTGTGATCTGAACGAAATTGCTTGCCGCACCTTCCCCGAGTTGGTTTTCAGCAGTTACATAGTAGTTATATTCCAATCCATTTTCCAGATCTCTATCGGTGAATGAAAGGATATCTGGAGAAACGACCATTTTCTCCAGAGGTCTTCCTGTCGCTGCCCGATATACATTGTACTGGATCAATCCGATGGAACCGGTAGCCGGTTCCTCCCAAGCAAGAATAACCGAAGCGTCCCTTGGAGAACCTGTTAGATCCCGTGGTTGGGATGGAGCGCGTGTGGGTTCTCCTTCGACAGAATGAAAGGAAAGAACTGATAGCAATAAGAAAGCTATCAGAACCAGAATGTATCTCCTCTTTTTCTCAAGCATGGCCAGGAAGACATCTATCAGTGACTTTTTAAAGATTGCACGCTCTTGGGTCAATACAGATGTCCCAAAATGTCCAATTTATCAGTATTGACCTGCAGAATGATTTTGCCTCTGAAGGTGGAATTTGTTATAACTTCAGGCCATCGGTCCAGTTCGTCAAAGTAACATTGTTCCCATATCTATTTGAAAGATCCATGGTCGCATCCGAAATAGTCAGTGATTACAGACAACCCAGAGCCGGAGATGACAGGGATTGCTGTCGACCTGGTGAATGGGGGTATAATTCCATTTTACCGGATGATATTAGAAAAGGCTCACAGTGGGTCAAATCAATGAACTCCCCGGTCTGGATCAGAGAAGGGATAGGGGATCCTGATAGAACACCGGGAGAACCATATCCGGATCCTGGTGGGTTTAATGATTGGTTGATGGATCATATTGGAGATAAGGATGAAGTGGATATGGTTGTTCTATTTGGTCTTACAGCTGATTGTTGCGTACTATCCTCGGTCCAGGAACTAAAATGGAGAGGTTTCGAAGTAAGGGTCCTTTCCGAAGCAACTGATGTCAGATCAGGTGATCAGGATGAGAAAGAAAAGTTCCTATCTTCTCCTCCATTCTCTTTCTGGGGAAAGAGTATCGGTTGGGATGAGTTGAAAAGATCGATCTGATCTTCAATCCCAGGACATAACGTCATCATCATCATCATCGTCAAGGACCATGTCCTCTTTTGAGTAGTGATGTGATCTTCTCCTTGCTACCACAGCTGCAACACCCACGACGACTATCAGACCAAGGGCGATGGATCCCACAACGATCACCAGTAGCAGGTTTGCGGTATCGTCGTTTGAGAGAGATGTTCCGCCGGTGGGGAGTGGTATACTATTCTTATCTTGAGGGTCGGTCCCTGCATTGAATTCTTCAAGATTTGTGTAACCGTCCTCGTCTGCATCCTGGAACCTATCGTCAACCAGATGATCTAGTCCGTTATCATATTCCCAAAGATCATCCATTCCATCAGTGTCACGATCCTCACCCTGTTTTGGGACCAGAGTTTGATCATCATCGTCATCATCACTTGGATCAATGGGGTCATCATCATCATCGTCATCATCACTTGGATCGATCGGATCATCATCATCCCCAGGTTCTTCTGGAGGAATATATTCAACTATACCAACATCGAACCTATCTGAAATCATGGAATTGCCACTACCGTCCCATGCACTGACGATGAAATATACAGTTCCATAAGCTTCCAAGGGTATATTGAAAGATCCGGAGTAATTTTCTCCAGAGACCAATTGGATGGTCGTTTTCTCATCACTACCGCCAAGCCACCATTCCATTTCAGCCCCCTCAACTTCAATATTATCGAATATCTCTATGAATACCGATAAATTAGCTCCAGCATTGATGAAGGTTGGTATTTCAGGTTCTCCGAAAGTTGGTCCATCATTATCCAAGATGTCAATATATCCCATGGAGCTTGTGTTCAAATTGTCATATGGATCATAAGCCAGGAATGAATATTCAATGGGGTCAAGTGAATCGATCGGGGCTGTCAACCACGCTGTCCAGTTAACTCCATCGTTCTCGGAGGTCATGTTCATTGAGCTTTCCAATATAGGAGAGTTAAGTTTCACAAGGTTGACCTGAATGTTGTCTATGACCTCGATCCTTATCTCTATCTGCTCACCAGTGGTGATATTTGAGGCTGTCCAATCCCTCAGGAAAATAGGTTCATCGTCATCAAGGACTCGAACAGTGCCCTCTAATGTTTCATTCCAGTTACCTGATGTGTCAACCGCATGGAAAACATGGTGGATGTTGTCAAGATCATCCTCTGGTATTGCAATGGAATTGGTCCATATCTGCCCATCTTGGATCATTGGAACTGTTTCATGTTCAGTGAAACCATTTCTCCAATATTCAACAAATACGGTTTCAATAGCAATATTATCAACAACATTGACAATGAACTGGCAGCTTCCGGATGTTGTAGTATTGATGTCCGTCAGATCATTTATGAAAGTTGGTTTGTCGTTGTCAAGGATATTCACCTTTCCTTCAAGTGAACTGTTGAGATTTCCTCCTCCATCCAGAGCCATCACACGATATTTCAATTCCCCCATGGTATCAACCGGTAGATCCATGGTATATTCCCAGAGATCATTCGACCTTATTAGGTCAACATTCTGGACCTCATGGGACCCGTTCCACCAGATCGATACGGAAGCTGTTGTGACGTTGATATTATCATCAATTCCAACCTTGAAAGTCACATCATCACCGGTCGTGGATGTTGAAGGTGTAATGTCTCCTGTGAACCATGGCTCATCGTTATCGATGACACTAACGTTCATCCAGGTGGTTTCATTCCAGTTTCCTGGATTGTCCATTGCCCTCATCCTGAAGGTAAGATTCTCAGTTGAATTAAAAGGAATTGGTATGCCAGCAACCCAATGTGTTCCATTCTCGACCATGTAATAGGTTACTGAATCATTGACACTGTCCAATTCTGACCTCAGATCCAGAAACACTTTTTGAATACCTGCCTCGTCGGTTGCTGTGCAGTTGAACTCGTATTCATCACCGGTTGTTGCTACTCCCTTATGGTTCACAAGCAACATTGGTGCTACCAAATCAACGGATATATTTCCGAAGAATGGGAGGTAATTATATCCTGTGACAGTGACGTTGATCTGGTCAAAATTCTCGGTGGAGAAATTGAAGTTGGCCCTTCCATTGGTCCCTGTCAGAGCATAACCATAGAAACCAGATTGTTCGAGGCATACCAGGGCATCCTTCACCGCTGCACCATTTACATCCCTGACCATGATATAGAACTCTGGATAGGATCTGCCTAGATTATCCGGCAGAGTGATGTTGAAGTCCATGGGTTCAGCAGTTCTAACATGCATCTCGGGCTCGCCCATCATGTTGAGTGCCATCTGGAGCCACCTGTAAGCATTATAGCTGCCTGCCCACCCGGTGTAGGCGTCCTTTGCATATGCGAAATGTTCACCCATGTGGGTATATCCATTTGTGAAGAGTTCGGTTGCCATTCTCTTCATATATACTTCGGATGCACCGTTTCCCGGAGATGAAGGTGCATACCAACCATATCGGCTATTCCCAATAAAAACAACTGAACCTCCATCAGACTCTCTGACGTGAAGTTCTCCTATGCAATCATTTTGACTGAACCTGTTGGCGATACAACCAATGGAGTTCATCACTCCGATCTTGTAGCCACCATTATAATTTTGGATATGTGAATTGTACAAGTAACCATTGGATGAGGTTCCAACGCTCATGACATTCCAATTTGAATGTCCTGAATGGAATGCGTATGAAAGACCT
>JAUVBH010000152.1 GCA_030591285.1 Thermoplasmatota archaeon | reverse complement strand
TCCTCCCTTCGATCTCGGAGGTGACAAGGCACTGGAAAAATTGGGATTGGACCCTGATGAGGGAACATCCAAGTCGGAAAAAGAGAAAATTATCCTGGAGGCTGTTTGTCTTCCAGGTCTGAAATGATCAATGAGTATATTGAAGATTGAACAGGATCTTCTGATGTTCACTGGGTGTTATCTTGAGAACACCCCTTAGACCCTCAAGGATGCATCCTTCATCTGAAGTGATAACACCATCCATCAATGCTCTCTTCATCGCTTCCGTGTAGACCAGCAGTTTGTCAGGACCACCACCGTTTCCAGGAGCTTTGGATGGTGGAATTGTCATGTGCCTCCGACATGCCGGGCAGGTCACAACATATGATTTTTCGATCTGCATATCCCACGTGTTCAGTTTTTGATAATGAGTTTCACAACCTAGTGACAATGGTTTAATCCAAGGAGAGTTCTAACCGCTCATTCGGAGGAAACATCACTTGATCTCCACCATTAGATTGTCCATCGGGACAGCTATAGCACTTCAGTTGAGAACGGGTAAATTGCCGGTCCCACCAACAACCGCCTACCTTATGGTTGGTGATGAATGCTTGAACAATTGTGCTTTCTGTACACAGGCCCGGGAAGCCAGCAGTAGCGGAGAACTCCTTAGCAGGGTGATCTGGCCAGAATTCGATAAGGAAACAGTTATGGCCGCATTGGAAGTGGGTGGCAATTACGGGTTGAAAAGGATCTGCCTACAATGCCTGATCGATCCGTCCATGCTCAAGGACCTACCTGATCTTGTTAAGGAATTGGTCGATCGGATCGGATCGAGTGTTTCCGTTTCAATCTCCGCGGTCGATGGAATGATGTTGGACCGATTGAAAGAAGCTGGCGCCGCCAGGATAGGTATTGCCCTTGATGGGGCATCGGAACAGGTCTTTGAAAATATCAAAGGAGGTGGAGTAGGGAACCCATATACCTGGGGTGGGAATTGGCGGTCCCTTCGGTCCGCTGTGGATGTCTTTGGAAGCGGAAATGTTTCCACTCACATCATTGTTGGTCTGGGAGAGACAGATGAGGAGATCGTGAGCACCATGATCAAAAGCAAAGAAGAAGGGATCCTGGTCTCATTATTTGCTTACACTCCAATGAAAGGGACCAAAGACATTGGTGCCGCTCCTGACCTTAAAAGATATCGAGGTCTTCAACTCGCCAGGTCTTTAATAATGGACCATGGGGTTGTTGATGGATTCAGTTATGATACAACTGGAAAGCTGACCGGTGTTCCTGGAGAAATTGACAGATTGGATCTGTCCCTAATATTTCAGACCCGGGGGTGTCCAGACTGCAACAGACCGTATTACAATGAGAGACCCAGAGGTCCGATGTATAATTACCCCAGACCCCTGGCCGCAGACGAATCTGAAATAGCCATCTCGGAAGCTATTGAATACCTGCATAATTGAATACATACCAATCCTGAAAACCCTTATCAATGATGTAACTCACTTCCAGTATGTCTGAAAGTATGGGAGACCAGCAAGGATGAGATTGAAGGGGATAGCCTCTGGTGAGGGGGCGCATTTCTGATGTGGTTCGGCAGGCCGGAGCTCATTAACGGTCTATTTCTATTCTTCCCCTCGACCTATAAAGTATGATCCGAAACCCACAATTATTCATTCAATGTTCCATTACCGGTCATAGGTTTGTTACCAAATGCGGTTTAAAAAGGCTCTAACTGGCATCGGTGCGGTCCTCCTCATTTATCCGATCGCATTCCTTCTTCCATTGCTAGTCGGGGCTATCTATGCAGAGAACTTTTTCTTTTTACTCAAGTCCTACATGCTTCCAGCTCTGTTCTCTTTTCTTCTGGGTTTGTTCATGATCAACTGGGGTAAATGGGATCGTCATCATGAACTGGAATTGAGGCCATCGGAGGCTCTGGTGGTGGTTTCTCTCTCCTGGTTCTTTATTGCGGCTATCGGTGCGTTGCCTTATTTGTTGACCGGGACCATGGTCACTTACGTGGACGGGTTTTTCGAATCCATGTCCGGATTTACCACCACCGGAGCATCGGTGATCACTGAGATCGATGGTCTCCCCCACTCGATACTTTTATGGAGAGCATTGACACAGTGGCTTGGAGGGTTGGGTGTTATCGTTCTGATGGTTGCCCTGTTCTCAATGTTGTTTGGTGGGCCAAAGGCAGGTATGATGCTAATGAAGGGGGAGGTTCCCGGCCATTCCAGTGAAAAGATCGTTCATAGGATAAAGGATACCGCAAAGATCCTCTGGGCTATCTATGGTATTTTGACACTTGCCGAGATACTCTTACTCACCATTCTTGGCCTTAATTTATTTGATGCCGTATGCCACACATTCACAACATTATCCACAGGCGGATTCGGGACACATACTGCCAGCATCACATACTATCAGAACCTTCCAACAGCACCGATAATTGAGCTTGTCATTGTATTTTTTATGTTCGTTGGTGGTGTCAATTTCGTTCTTCATTACAACTTCATCAAGAAAGGGATCAGAGGATACCTGAGGGATCGAGAATTCAAGGTATATGCATTCATCATGCTGGGAATGATCCTGATCGTTGTGCTTGATCTAGTGATCAACAAAGGTCAGGGGGTCTTCAGATCAATAAGGGAGTCCCTCTTCACCATTGTCTCAATGCAAACCACAACCGGTTTCGTTACAGCGGATTACGGGACCTGGCCTTCATTATCGAAATTCATCCTTATCCTTGCAATGTTCTTTGGTGGTATGACCGGGTCCACCGGAGGTGGAATGAAGATCGCAAGGTTCATCATAGCATATCAAGCTGCAAAGCGGAGTCTGAAAAGGATCGGGCATTCTGACTCTGTCATACCTGTAAGAATGGGCGATGTGGTTTTCTCCGAAGGTATAGTGAGGTCTGTTCTGATCTTCATTTTTGCATATATCTCTATATTCGTTTTCAGCTCCTTCCTCATGTCCCTCACAGGTCTTGATGCCATCTCCGCTCTTTCATCCGTTGCTGCAACCCTGGGCAATGTTGGTCCCGGTCTGGGTTTGGTTGGACCAACAGCAAATTATGCTGGTATAGTCCCTATTGGGAAAGTGATACTAACATTGTTGATGTGGCTAGGACGTCTTGAGATACTTGTTGTGGTTGTGCTTTTCTTCCCATCGACCTACAGATCATGATAAAGTTAATTTTGCAGCATGTATTGTGTTGTCTGTGCTCGATCCGTTGAAGTTCCAGATGGACCACCATCTTGCTGATCTCAGACCAAAGGGAAAGTTATCGGCTCAAAAGGCGAAGGAGACAGCCTTTGATTCTGCGTTAAAGGGAGTGATCACCTCTTCCAGAAAACTGGAGAATCTCTTTCTGGTGGCATCAGGTATCAGGAATTCCTCCATGTTCCATCCAGTAGATATCGAGGAGATCCTGTTGGTACATGATCTGGCAGGTAATATGGGACTTGGAATGGTCGTAAGAAAATGCGGTACCATGGTCTACAAAGTGTTCATATTCAACCAGGATAAGGAGAGTTTGGCATTTCGGATACCGGACCTTTTCGAATCCATGGGATTTCAGGAATTCATAGTTGCCCAGATCACCATAGCGAATTTGACAGGGCGGTTTTTGGATTTCCCACAATGCTGTGTCGACAGCTTCATAGGTCACCTCATGCAGGGGACCGATCAGGATATGGAAGCCCATGAAGAGCTCAGACAGGAAAGGAGACCGGATCCCAGAGCCTATTTTGTCGAAAGGTTCGTTCCATGTACCGTGAAATGCAAAAGAGCGATCGCCGAGGGAGCCAGGATAATTGATATCCTTGATGATATGGACCCCGAGATCCACGAACTGTACATGCAGTTACAGCTAAGGCACATGGAAGATGTCAGACTGGGAAGGATCATCAAAGAGAAGAAGACCAGGGATGAACAACTCACACTCAAACCAAAGAAAAAATGATCTTATCCGTCAAAGAAGGCCCAGAGACCCAGACCAATGATCAATAACGTAATTGGCCAGAATAATATCTTATGCCACCCAGGGGTTTCCACGTAAAGGAAACCACCTTCCTCTTTTCTTTTCGCAACTCTATACCCCAATTCGAAGAGGAACCACACGATCGCAGAGATCCCAACTGTGATCATCAGTATGCCTCTGATGGTTTGCAGTGTGGTTGCCATGTTTTGATAAGTGTCATATCAATTAACCTATTTTTCCCAAAAAAACCAATAAAATTCGTTCATTTTTCGGATCATTACCCCATTTAGCGGTCATTAATGGGGTATTACTGTGTCTTAATGGGGTAAAATAGAAGTAGGTCTTACCCTATTTGTTGTCATGGGTTCTCTGGATCCTGCTTTTATCGAGGGACTGAATCTCCAATCACATCACGCTGCAGGTCTCAGGTGGCTGGGTGAATATAAAGGTCGCTTCATATCACTTGGAGAAGATGTTTCCGAGGTTCTTGATGAGTTGAAAAGACTTGCCAAGATCGAATCGATCGAATCCTCCAATCGCCTCGAGGGTATAGTTGTTGACCATTCAAGGATAGAGGAGATCGTTCTCAGACCAACCAAACCCAGGAACCGATCCGAGCAGGAGGTCTCAGGTTACAAAGATGCTTTGGATCTTATTCACCTCTCCTATGATGACCTGGAATTGGACCTTCCTTTGATATTGAAGCTCCATGAGATGATCTACAGTTACACACCGACAGATGGTGGGAAATGGAAAACAATTGACAATTACATCATAGAGAGATCTGCGAAGGGAACCAGGATACGGTTCAGACCAACGACTGCGAAGGAGACCCCCTTGGCAATGGAGAGGTTGATAGAGGAATGGAGGATATCATTTGCACAGGGAATTGAACCGTTGATAACCATCCCGCTGTTCATATTGGATTTCCTCTGTATCCATCCTTTTCCTGATGGAAATGGAAGGGTAGCAAGATTGTTG
>JAUVBH010000017.1 GCA_030591285.1 Thermoplasmatota archaeon | reverse complement strand
TATCAGCGATAAGTTTGACAAGAATGTCAAGCGCGCACAGTTGATAGTCGATGCTGACAGGTTCAAGACCTATGATGAGGTCTTCGATCAACAGAATCTGGATTATATCTATCGATTGATGAGAAGGAAGAAGATCAAGACAGTTGAGTATCCGATCTCCACGGGGAAGGAAGCCAATGTCTACATGGCAAAGACCTTCGATAAGGATGCGGCCGTGAAGATCTTCAGGACATCAACTGCAACATTCGGCAGTTTCCTTGAATACATGGAGGGAGACCGAAGGTTCCAGAAGATAGACCGGTCCCATCGGGGAGTTATCAATACATGGGCCCGTAAGGAGTTCATGAACCTGGATACAATGTTCGCAGAAGGTATCAACGTTCCAGAGCCCCAGGCGCTTTTCAGGAATATTCTTGTAATGGACTATGTCGATTACGAAGGGAAACCTGCTCCTCAGCTACGGGTACTTGATGCTGATCAGAGTGAGTGGGACGAGATGTGGGCATGGGTCCTTGGAACGGTTGAGAAATTGTTCATTGAGTGCGAACTTGTCCATGCGGATCTCTCGGAATACAATATCCTTTACAACGGGGAACCTGTGCTGATCGATGTGGGACAGAGTCTGGATCTAAGCCATCCGCGTTCCCTTGATATGCTTGAGAGGGATCTGAAGGTCATCTCAAAGTTCTTCAAAAAGAAGGGAATTGAAGGGGCCCTGGAAGAAGCCATGTTCCTGAAAGATCAGTTGATAGCTTCTCTTGAAGATGAAGAAGATGAGGAAGAGGACGAGGAAGAAGATATTGATGATGATGAAGAAGATGAAGAGAAAAAATGATCTTTGGATTGATTGTGGATCTGTTAGGGGTAAAGATATTACCACCTCACTCATTTTTTAGTCATGCAATTAGACAAGGAATTCACCAATAAGAGATGATCCAACATGGAACTAAAGTTCTTCTGCACAAATGAGAAATGCGGAAATATGGTCAAGATCAATTTCAAAGGGAAGTTGCCGGAGGATCCGAAGAAACCTCCATGTCCTTGTTGTAACTCAGCGATGGAATGATCCATTTGAAAATGAAGCTCGATAGGAATCTTTTTCATCGAAAATTTTTCCACAGCTTTTGAATAGGAAAAAACCTAATCAATAAATAAGGCCGAAAGCGCACTTTTTCCACTTCTTCGTCAAAATCAGCGATTTTGCCTGTATCTCGTAAATGTTCCATTTACTCAACATGAAGCACAAATCGGAAACGATCAAACTGATGTTAAAAACACCCTTGAATCTCTTTATTTAGGTATCGAAAAAGAATTCCAATTTTGGGGAGAAATCAGTATCGTAGATTTATTTATTCAACCTTAGGTTTCCACTTATAAGCTGAATCATGGTGTTCGTAAAAATATATCGTTATTCTTTGATCAGCATGGTCAATTGCAAAAATTAACACAAAACTTGAATCAATGTGTACTCGATAGAAATCCTCCAAAGGTTTTCTTAGGTGTTTATATTCATGATGTGGATCCTTTTTGATCTCATTGATCTTTTTAAGTATTATCAATAATTGTTTCTTATCCTTTTTCGATAGTTTCTTAAATATCCTATCAGCAGTTGGTTTGATGTAAAGATCATACATTCAAACCATACCTTTCAGCAAGATCATCGACCTTAACGCTCTTCTCTTTTCGAATTCTTTTCATCTTCTCGATGAATTCCGGTTTCAAATCCGGTTCATTTTCAAATTCAACATATTTGTTTACAATAAATTCTACAGCTTCTCATTTATCATGAAGGTCATATTTGGCCTTAATGATGTTCAGGACCCGGTTTGTATTATCATTAAGAGTTATCAAAGCTTGGACCATATAAGTTCACCTAAGTTTGAATAAGACGGTGTTATATTTAATACTATCTTATTCAAGAATATATCCAGTCAATTCATCCCACAATTAAAATATCATGATTTTTTTACGATCGATCGATCCAAATTAAGCGGACTCCATTTTGTGCGGATCTGTAAATTGCCTCTTATGGCGATCAGGGAATGATGTATTGAAAACTGAATTCTATTTCAATATCAAAACCTTCATCAGGTATTCCCCTCAATAAAAATTCAAAACATTTCAAATCTCCAGATGAAAGAGCTATTGACCCAAAATGTGAAATACTTTTCACCATTAGCCAGGGTGGGTGTCCCATGTCTAAGAATGCTTCTGAAGTAACGATCAAAGAGCTTCCAATGTCAGTCTGCGAACCTGCTCCCCTGGGCCTGATAGGTCTTGCGATTGCAGCATTGGTTCTTGGTGTTCATGATATGGGATGGCTTGATGCAGCATTGGACAAATCAATGATGATCCCTTGGACACTCTGTCTTGGCGCCACTGCACAATTGATCGCAGGGATCATGGATTTCAAGAGGAAGAACATCTTCGGAGCCACTGCATTCACAACTTATTCTTTGCTGTGGTATTCCGTTACCCTCACACTTGTCATCGCAATTTTTGGAGGTGTGAGTCCCAACATGGAACATTATGCCCTTGGCCTGATCGGATTCCTTATCTTCAGCCTGATATTGACTGTCGCAACAACAATGCTCAACAAGACGCTTTTCGGGATCCTAGTCTTCATCGATCTGGCGATATTCGCCCTGGTCCTACATACCCTGATGGATACTGATGCGATCTTTGTTGGTATTCCTCTTCTGGCGGTTTCCGCCCTTTCATTCTATGGGGCTGCCGGTGGACTACTGAACACTATGGCTGGAAAACCTTTACTTCCTATGGGGAAAGCTATCTGGACACCAAAGAAATAATGGCAGTCCATCAAGGTTTAGCCTCTATTGCAGATGTTGATCAGTGTTAGCGATCAATTGTAACCAGAGGCAGAAAAAATCTAATACTTTCAAAGAAATCATCCATACGATCTTGGAAGGATTGGATCATATGCCCGATATCGAGAGAGATCTAAACGTTCATCGTACACGTTTCAAGATCTTGAAACATATGATGGATCATGATGCTTCACATCCCTTTGTTTCATTGGAGAGAGCGGAACTCATCGAAGAGCTGGGCTTATTTGAGATGGATGTTGATGAAGCGATAAAATACCTCGAAGAGAACATGCTGGTCGAGACTGTCTGGTTCATGGGTGGAGATTTTTGGACCAAGATCTCAAGCTATGGTATCGAGGAGATCGATAAACTGGAAAGAAATCCAGATATGGGGACGAAATGCTTCCCACCTGCGAAGCTTATTTGTTAATGAATTCACAGTTCTTTCACGATAATAATTATATACTAAAAAATTCGAGAGAAATTTCTTATTAACTTTTAGAAGCATAAACATCAATATAACATCGAAACGTATCTCATATTGCAGGAAAGATGAATATGAAAATTGAAAGTAAAAGATCAGGTCATCTTGTACCTGTTGAAAAGGGATATATGGCCTTTGTCCCCCGCCCCCTCCCTCCCGAAGATGGTCTCTTGATCGATGGTAGGATACTGACTGCTTTATCAGAAGCTGACCTGGGACTTGGGAGACTTGATGGTGTGTCCGGATTTCTACCCGAACCTGATCTTTTCATTATGATGTATATGAAAAAAGAAGCTGTTTGGTCAAGTCAGATCGAAGGAACTCAAGCTTCCCTTATGGATGTGCTTGAATTCGAAGGAGAAGCTCTTCGTCCAGATGCTCCAAGGGATGTGGGTGAGGTTGTAAACTATATCGGAGCACTTCAGAGAGGTCTTCTTAGGATTAAGGAAGGGAAGGATATTGACCTGGATATGATAAGAGAACTCCATCAATGTCTGATGAAAGACTCCAGAGGGGGCACAATGTCACCGGGAGATTTCAGAAAGGTTCAGAATTGGATAGGTCCACCCGGTTGCGGATTGTCCGAAGCAATATTCATCCCTCCTCCTCCCGTGGAAATGATGAGATCACTGGAAGAACTTGAGAATTTCATCCTGCATGATCGGAACCTCCCACCCCTGATCAAAGCTGCACTCGTTCATTCCCAGTTCGAATCAATTCACCCTTTTCTGGATGGGAATGGTAGGATGGGCCGCCTTTTGATATTGTTGGTCCTTGTGAAAGAAGGTCATCTGAAAAATCCGCTTCTATACCTCTCATACTTTTTCAGAAAGTATCGATCAGAGTATTACGAATATCTTCAAATGGTTCGTGAACATGGTGAGTTCGAGGATTGGATCTCCTTTTTCCTCAAAGGAGTGAAAGAGGTGTCCGATGAAGCATTGAATAGATCGAAAAAGATCCTTTCTCTGATCAAAAACAATAGTGAGATCGTGATCAATGAATTAGGCAGGAATGGTCCCCGTGGAACCAAGCTTCTTGATGCCATGCTAAGAAGACCCGTTCTTGATGTGAAGGGGATAAAGGAGATAACCGAACTCTCATTTCAAAATGCAAATAAATTGGTATCTCAATTGGAAGAGATCGGGATACTTGTGGAGATCACCGGGAATAAAAGGAACAGGATCTTTGAATACAAAGAATATTTAGACATATTGGAGGGGTAGCCATATTAATGTTTCAAGCACTAAACATTAATATAACCCGGTCCACGCCTCCATATTCATCTTTTCATGAATTTAGACATCTCCACTATCCAACCAATTTTTCAGCTTCTTCAATCCTTCATCCATTGATATCTTCGGTTTATACCCTAGCTCCTTCTTGGCAGCTGAGATATTATACCAATGGGATGTGGTCAGCTCCTTGACCAGGAAAACAGAGAGAGGTGGTTCTTGTCCTTTCTTGAAAGCTCGATAGAACAATTCGATAACAGCAGCAGCTACTACCGCAAGTCCTGCAGGATATCTTCTTACTGCAGGTTCCAGACCAGCTGCCGAGACGATCTGGTCAATGAAATCCCACATGTTCCTGGGTTCATCATTTGTTATGAAAAAGGACCTTCCTCTGCAATCAGGATTGTTTTCAAGAGCCACAAGTGCGAGAACATGCGCAGCAGCAGCATTGTCAATATAGACCATATCTGCAATATTTTTACAATTACCGACCTTCACCATCTTTCCGGACCCTGCTCTTTCGATGATCCCTGGTATCAGATGGGTGTCTCCTGGACCCCAGATCAGATGTGGTCTCAATGAGATAGTTCTCAGATCAGAACTGTTGGCATCCAGAACATGCCTTTCAGCTATTGCCTTTGTCTCACTGTAAAATGAATCATATTCTACAGGGTAGGGAACGCTTTCATCCACTCCCCTCATGTCCTTTCCATTGAAGATAACAGATGGAGAGCTGGTGAAAACCAGGTTCTTTATTCCATTTTTCCTGCAGGCTTCGACCACGTTCTCGGTCCCTTCAACATTGATCATGTGAAAGACATTGTAATCACCCCAGAACCCTACCTTCGCAGCTGTATGGATAACTGCATCCATCCCCTTCCCAGCGTTGATAACATCATCCCTGATCGTAAGGTCTCCCCTAATGGATCTCACTTCCATCTCCTCGAGGTTATCATGCTCCTTTCTGGAGAAATTGGTGACCTCATGACCTGCTTCAAGCAGTTTCTCAACAACTGCTCCACCAAGAAAACCTCCCCCACCTGTGACAAGGATCTTCAATGAACCCCTCCGGTCATTGAAGCTTCCCTCCTGCCCATATCGATTGCTTCTCCCTGAATATCTTGGCATTGTGCCTGATATCTACGGGGAATGAATCCTGGAAAAGAAGATCCTTGATCTCACTTGTCAACGGGTCCTTCTCCGCAAGAGAAAGGAGTTCCGTTTTCAAAGCATCCTGATCGGTTCCCTGATGCTCCTTTTCCAGTTCAATGATTATCACAGGTCTTTTACTTCCCTGATTGCCGACGCCTACCAGTGAGGATCTGTATACCTTTGGATGCTGATTGAAGATCGCTTCTGACCTGACTGTGAACAGTGTTCCATTCTCAGTCACTACTCTATGAGCTTTACGCCCGCAGAACCAGAGATATCCCTTGTCATCAAAATAGCCAGTGTCGCCCATTCGATGCCAGAAACCCCCATCCATATCCTCGATCTTTGCAGCTTTCGTAGCTTTATCCCTATCATAATACTGTTTAGTGACAGTGGGTCCCTGGACACATATCTCTCCTATCTCACCAGTAGGAAGTTTCTTCACCATACCCCATTTGTCGATGGGATCATCAGTGATCTCTATAATTTCTATTCTGTTCCCAGGGAGAGCCTTCCCTATACAGGTCCCTGCCCCTTTGGCAGTTTTCTCCAGGGAATATTTCAATATCATAGTGCTTGTGATATCGCTAACAGGGAGAGCCTCGGTCGCCCCGTATGGAGTGTGGACCTTAGCTCCTTCAGGGAGCATCTTATGAAGCTCCAGAAGGAGATCCGGTCTTATCGGGGCCCCTGCGGTAATGATCTTCTTGACCTTGTCAAGAACGATCCCTTTAGGTGCTCCATATCTGGCAAGGTTCGTAAGAAGCGCGGGTGAACCGTAAACTGTTGTACATCCAGTATCCTTGATAGCTTGAATGATATTTCGCGGATCTGCTTCTCCAGGTTTGGTGGCATCCATGTCAGGGATAACGGAGGTAATACCAAGAGCTGAATCGAACAGAGAGAAAAGTGGAAATGTAGCCAGGTCCACATCTTCGGAACCATATCCGAAATGTTTGCTGAGGAAATTGATCTGAGCATCGAACATGGAGTGTTCGTATACAACACCCTTCGGGGGCCCTGTTGAACCGCTGGTGAAGAAAATACCCACCCTGTCATTCGGTTCCATTATTGCAGGTGGAAAATCCTTTTTATTTTCAGACCTGACCTGGGAGATCGTCTTTCCACCCCAGATCAATCTCTTACCAACTGTTACCTTGAATTTCAGGGATCTGAAAGCTCCAGGGGAGATGATCCTCAGACTGTGAGCTTTTGGGATACCAACGAATGCTTCGGCTTCAATACTTGAAAGCGATGAAACAAGCTTTCTTGTTCCCATTCCTGGGTCAATGAGAACCAGGATAACACCTATTCTGACCAGAGCAAATGTCAAGGCGAAGAACTCGATGGAAGGTTTCACCAGAAATATCGTTTTCATGCCCTTCTTGAAACCTATCTCGGAAAGACCCCGGGCATATCGGTTAGTCTCTTCCTCCAATTGTTCAAAGGTTATTGAACTGTAGATCGGTTTCCCCTTTTTGTCGTTCCCTGTATGGCAGACAACCGCTTTTTTATCTGGATACATCTTTGCTATGATCCTCAGTCTTTCGGAGATGTTCCTTGTTCTGATGGTATCCTCTTCCACCATCAGTTGGTGCCCCCTCCTTTTTTATCGGAGATCTTCTCCTTGAGGAACTGGTCTATCTGCTTTATCACAAATTCCGGAGAATCCTCAACAACGTAGTGACCTGCATCTTCTACCAAATGAACAGTAGCATCCGGGAACCTCTGTTTCCATATTTCCAGTATGTCCAGATCGAAAATGAAATCCCTTTTTCCCCAGATTATCAACATCGGAGTGCCCTTCAATTTCAGGAGTTTCTCATCGGTTTCCTTGATCATATCATAGCTGGGATCACTTGGGTAAAGGGCAATGTCCTTTATGAATCGATAGATGGCAGTTCTGTTCTTCCAGGAATTGAATGGGGCCAATAGTCCATAGCGAACTTCCTTGGACATTTTTTTCTCAACACCCATATAGGTTGCAAGGTAAGCGAATAGATTGAAACCCTGGATCTGGATCTTGGGAAGTATCGGGAAACTTCTCGCATACCATAATCTCAATGGGAGTCTTTTCCCTTTAGGCATTCTGAATCCAGCTGTATTCATGAACACATACCGACAAAATTTCTCTGGGTTCCTTCCCCCCACAGCGCTGCCGATTATCCCGCCCCAGTCATGAGCGATCATGGTTATTTTCTCTGTAAGTCCAAGATGGTCCATGAATGCTTCAATATCTTCAACACGGGTCCTGTATTTGTGATCATATTCTTCCAGAGTGGGACGGTCAGACAATCCCATTCCCATCATGTCTGGAACAATAACTCGATAGTTCTTACTGAAAGCCTTTACAAGGTTGCGATAGTAGAATGACCATGTTGGATTTCCATGGAGCATCAGAAGTACTTCACCTTTCCCTTCGTCAATATAGTGAAATCTCGATCCGTTGTGCTCCCACCACTTACTCTCGAAGGGATACTGGTCTCTTACAGCTTCAATGTTGAACGGTGAAGTGCTGGACATATTACACCTCTTTCTCCAGGAAACCGTACCGAGGAGCAGTTTTCCCAATAATAATGTTTTCATCAAAACACAATTGTTATCTATTTATCATCAATACCCCCAGTACAGCTGGTGGAGAAAATGGCCGAAGATGAGAGAAAGATCGTGCTCGACAAGAGCAACTTCTCGGAATGGTATAACGACGTCGTTGATGTAGCGGGGCTTTCCGAAAAGAGGTACCCGATCAAGGGAATGAACGTCTGGACGCCATACGGCTGGAAGATAATGCAGAAGGTCGATTCGATCATTCGAAGGGAATGCGATGCAACCGGACACGATGAGGTCCATTTCCCTCTGCTTATTCCCAAGACCGAGTTCCAGAAGGAAGCGGACCATATCAAGGGTTTCGATGCAGAGGTCTACTGGGTGACCCATGGTGGGCTCAATGAACTGGATATTCCTCTATTGTTGAGGCCTACCTCGGAAACAGCAATGTATCCGATATTCTCACTCTGGGTCAGGTCACATAAAGATCTTCCTCTGAAAACTTACCAGATCGTGAACACCTTCAGATATGAAACGAAGATGACACGATCCTTCATCAGAGTAAGGGAGATACACTTCTTCGAGGCCCATACTTGCCATGACTCTTTTGAAGAGGCAGAGAAGCAGATCAGAGAGGACTGTTCCATAATGGACAAGGTTGGATCGGACCTGTGCCTCCCGTATCTTCTGGTAAAGAGACCAGATTGGGACAAGTTCGCAGGAGCTGTCTACACTATTGGAGTGGATACATTGATGCCCTCGAAGAAAACACTCCAGCTTGGTTCCATTCATCAGTACAAGGAGAACTTCTCCAAACCATACGATATCAAGTTCGAGGGATCCGATGGAGAGTTCCATTTCGCTCACCAAACAACCTACGGCATGTCGGAAAGACTTATTGGAGCCATAGTTGGGGTCCATGGTGATGACAAGGGAGTTATAATGCCTCCAAAGATCGCTCCTTTCCAGTTCGTGATCATTCCCATACTTGCCAAGAACAAATCCGAAATGGTCCTAGAAGAAGCAAGAAAACTTCGCCAAGAGATGACCGAGATGGGTTTCAGGATCAAGCTCGATGAGAGGGATACGAGGCCCGGCTCCAAACATTATGATTGGGAGATAAAGGGTGTTCCGATCAGGATCGAGATCGGTCCAAGGGACATCGAGAAGGGTACGGTTGTGTTCGCAAGAAGGGATCTGTCCACTAAGAGCTTCATTGAAAGATCGGACCTCAAAGCCCAGGCTGAAAAAGCACTTGATGAGATCCATTCAGAGCTAAGAAAGAGAGCGGATGACATTGTCGACAATGGTGTGAAGATGGTTGATTCCCTTGATGACGGTACAAAGCTACTGGGATCAGGATGGGATGGGATCATCAAGACCAACTGGTGCGGTGAGATGGATTGTGCCCAGGCAATGGAGAAAGCCCTTGACAAGACCTTCCTCGGGTTCCCAATGAAGGATGTTGATTCAGGAGAAGAAGAGAAGCACAGTGGCAACTGCATGAACTGTGGAAGACCCACAGATACCGTTGTAATGCTATCTAAGAGCTACTAATCGAGGAACATCTTCCACCAATCTCCACCCATTTCCATAAGAAAATGGAGATGCAGGGAATCAAGGAAGGAGCTTGAGATCTCCTTCGACCTAGGTTGATGCTATCTGTCAAAACACTACTATTTTTCAGTACATCTTTAGGGTCCACGGTTAAATATCCCCAAACAGGTGAAGATGTGTGAGTAGATCCAAACCATCTGCTCCTACCCGAAGGTAGGGGATGAGACAGGTTTTCACATCCAATCCTCTCTCTCCCATGGAAATCTCTTGTCGTGGTGACGGGCGGGATCCCGTCATCCCCATCCCCTACCTCACCATTTCTTTCAGAAAATGATTTATCTTCTATTCTCATGGCCCATCAATTCCATGCAGTATCATGTCCTGACAACTGAAAGATGCAATCTATCCTGTCTCTATTGCGGGGGCACAAGAGAGATCCCAGGGGTTCCTCTGGATCTCGAGTATGATATCGAGCAGCTTATTGATTTCATCTCCAAGGACCCGGAAGCCGTGATCGGTTTCTATGGGGGCGAACCACTTCTCGCAATGGATAGGTTCCAGGAGATAATTGACAAGGTTCCTGCAAAAGCTTTCACACTGCAAACCAACGGAACCCTTCTACATGAAGTGAAAGATGAATATCTACACCGGCTTCATTCTATACTCATATCCCTGGATGGACCAAAAGAGGTCACAGACGCGTCTAGGGGAGAGGGCATCTACAATAAAGTGATGGAAAACCTTGAGATCATCAGATCCAAGGGATATAAGGGAGACCTGATCGCACGAATGGCATATTCTGACCATGGCGACATTCATCATGACGTTCATCATCTTCTGGAGAATTTCGATCATGTCCACTGGCAGCTTGATGTCTTCTGGACCGGACTGGAACAGCGTGGAGATGTAGCTGGTTGGCTAGATCGATATGATGAAGGGATCACCGAACTGGTCTCTGATTTCGGAAGATCCATGGAAGAAGGAGAACTCCTTGGTATCGTTCCGTTCATTCCAGTATTTCGTACATTATTGAACAAGGAACCTGCACAGATATGGTGCGGGAGCGGAAGAGATTCTTTCTCAATAATGACATCTGGAAATATCGAAGCATGTCCAATAGCTCCCGAACTTGTCTATACCAATAACGGAAACATTTCCACCTCCACCCCGGATAGTATCAAGGACTCAAGATCGGTGGGACAACCCTGCACAGATTGTGATATTCTCTGGGTATGTGGTGGAAGATGCCTCTTCGCCAATCAGACAACAGGATGGGGAAAGGATTGGTTCAATAGAGTATGTAGAACCACCAGACATATGATCGATGAGCTACAGAAGTTGGTCCCACTCGCGGAGGAACTCATCAATTCTGGAAAAATTGACAAAAAAATATTCGATTATCCTGAATTGAACAATGGATGTGAGATCATTCCTTAGAATCCCAGGAATCCCACTCTGAATACAATATACCAGAGAAGATATCGAGGTATCCTCCAGATCACTCCTGCCCAGAAATGTGAATATTTCATCTCAAGCATTCCTGCGATCCAGCAGATAGTGGAGAAAGGAATGGGTGTCATAGCTGCAACGATAACTGCCCAGACGCCATATTTCTCCATCAGGTAGTGTCCTTTCCTTTCGTACTTCACGATCCTTTTATGGATGAACTTCCGGTTACCAAGGAATCTACCAATGAAGTAACCGATGTTCCCGCCTATGATCGAGGCGATAGAGATGGTTAGAAGTATCCCGAGAGGTTCCACATCTCCTGCTATTGCCACAAAGAGAACGATATCTGGAGAGATCCCAAGGACCATGGAATCGAGTATCATGGTGCTGATAAAGATACCAACCAGACCGAACTTATCAACAAAGACCTCTGCAAAAGCCTCGATATGGTCGCCCAGTAAAAACCTCAACATTACAACTATACCGAGTATCACAAGGAAGGCTACACCAAGCCTGATAAGATTTTTACGTATATCGACATCATCCAGTTCCTCTTTGGTGAGATCGATATTCTTCAATTTATCCTTATTGATACTCACTGTTTCCTGTAACATCGTCCTGTATATTACGGTTGTGAACCACATTACAATTGATCTTCATGCAGGTAACGCTCTATTAAGCCCTTCAGGGTATTCCGAGGGAGGGCCCCTGTTACTCTCTCCACCGGTTGCCCATCTTTGAACATTATCATTGTGGGGATTCCCTTTACAGAAAAAGCACTGGCAACACCCGGATTCTGATCGACATCCAATTTTGCGATCACTACCTTTCCCTGGAATTCACCTGCCAACTGTTCCAGGATGGGACCTATCATCTTGCATGGAGCACACCATGGTGCCCAGAAATCAATCAGGAGAATTGGATATTTCTTTACGATCTCCTGAAAGTTTGGATCACCAATAGGAATGGTCGTTGATGGCCAGGATGTCTTCTCCTTCTCCTTATCGACCAACATCTGGAGCTGCTCCATCTTTTTCTTCCTCAAAGCTTCCAGTTCAGGATCGATATCTTCACTCATTTTCTCACCTTTCAACCATTTATCCTGGGATGGTGTTATAATGTATGCCCTGAAATTTCATTGGACGATCAAGTATAGGATTCGATCCCGGAAACCTCTCCATTGTTCTTGATCTTTCCAGAGTATGGGATGTCTGGACCGAATGATCCTACGAGTTCAGTATAGTCGTCAAGCCAGGTGGCATAGGGGTTCCTCTTGTAGACAATTACGCGGGAATCATTCTCTTCATGTGCTGCATTGTGGTACTTGAAGATGAT
>JAUVBH010000286.1 GCA_030591285.1 Thermoplasmatota archaeon | reverse complement strand
ATGGAAATGGAAGAGTTGCCCGGGAACTGCTGAACTTCATTCTCGAACGGAACGGTTATCCCCCCATGATAATCGAGATCGGAGACCGTGAGGACTATCTTAAAAAGCTTCAGTTGGCTGATGATGGGGAACCTGGATCATTTCTTGAGTTCCTTGCACTGAAGATGATCACGGATTATGAGAACGTTATGATGTCCTATCAGACAAAAGCTCTGGAGGGAATAGAGGAACTGAAAGAAGAGGAGATCCAGGAGATAATGTCAACTCTTTTTTGGTTCATGTCCCTGATGAAGGAGTTCCAGGTCTCCATTCCAGAAGAAGCAAAAGAGAAGATCACATCCATCAAAAGGTTCTTCGACATGTCCCACGTCCAGGCATCAACCGGGTCACCTTATCAGGCGAGGATCGGAAAAAGAGATCCTTGAGATAGATCACTTGACGACCCTGTACCAGGCTGGAAGACCGATATATCGATAATGGTCCTCGATCTGTTTTGAATAGATGGAAGCATAGAACCTGTTGAAATCCCTGACATGGAGGAGTCCATCCTTTGTGGGGAACACTGTGTAGCCTTTTTCATCCTTGTCAACCACTATATATTTTTCATCAACAAGATGGTCCAGGATCCTTGTTGTCATGTTGTGGTTTGAGCGGATATGGTGCATTATCTCGGATTTGGACAGACCTTCCTTGTTGTTGTAGAGGATCATTTCCAGTTTATTGTCAAGCCCTTCTTGAGAAAGGTCGATACCCAGTACCGAGGTGAGGAGATTTAGGACTATACAGGAGTATAGGTTCATGTCCTTGTAGCTCCTTTTCCCCAACCTTTGACCTCCTATGGAAGATAATCCTTCAATTCAGGAATGAATGGAATGAATTCGTATGTATTGTCAGGAAGTTCTGCTATAACCTGGATGTTAACGTGTCTTTTCAACTGTCCAGGGATCTTGATCCTCTCATCCACAAGCCAGTCATAGACCTCATCGTCCAGACCCCCGTAACTTCCCTTTGCTTTGAAGATCATTACAACCCTGTTGGGATATATCTTGTTCTTCTGATAGATATCCGTAAGCTCCTTCACAAGTGTCCTGATCTCTTTCTCCTTTGGGGCCCGTTGATATTCTTTGATATACAAAGCATATCCAGGGTGCCCTGATCTGTGAATGCTGTGAAGGAATGTGGGTTTCTTCACTACATATGCATCAAAGTGATGCCTCTTCTTCCTCCCCACTATGTGTGAATCCTTTCTCACCAATTCCGGTCTCTTCTTTATCAGTGTAGAAAATGCCTTGTTCTCATTTTTTAGGTATTTCAAAAACCTCTCGGTCTTGGTCCTGGCTTTTGGTATCTTGTGGAAAGGTGCCCCATCTCTCATGGTCTGGATGGCTGAGAATCTGAATGAAGCCCTCTTCAGAAATTCTCTTATGGAAGCTAAAAGCCAAACAGTAACACAACCCGCTATGAACACGGAAAGGAAGATCAGGAAAAAGAAGAAATTACGATTGATCAGGAATGTGATCATCAATAGCCCCGTGGCAATAAGACCGAACCAGACAAAATACAATGAGAATATTGATTTGAACAATATCTGGTCTGCCTTCTGGGATACCTCTTCTGCGAGTTTGAAAGTTCCCGCAATTGGGTCCTCGATCCCACGGTAGTATTCTTTTCTGGCCATTGCATCACCTTTCCTGTTGGTATCACTTTGCCATTTTCTGATATATAAAGTTGTAGGAAAGATTCTTCCTGAACTACTTTTCATGTCGGTATATATAAAAACCCTACCATGGAATTGTTAGGTGATAAAAATGAGCAACGGAAGATCGAAGATCGTGCTGCCCCTTCTTCTTGCAGGGGCGATCCTCCTGTCGACTATTGGTTTCTTGGGACTGATAGCAACACTTATACCGGAGGACAAAGGAAATGGCAATGAGATCGGAAGCGAGCTCCTCACTAGTGAGGAATTTATGGAAGCCGAGATGATCGCAGAGGATCAATTCGAAGGGTCCTTCGATCAGGCAGAATTGGCAAAGGCCCATGCTCCAGATCAGAAAGCACTGCCCAACGCAAAAGGTTTCGGACAGTCTCCCGCGGATACAACACCTCCGCAAGCGGACCAGGGTTCTACAAGGTCCGAAGATGAACTACTTTCACAGGAAGGGTACGTTACTATTGATGATACACCTGATGCTCCTGCAGTTGAAATGGATGATACCTTCTCCCTGTTGAATGGAAAGGGCTCTCTCCTGCAGGACTCTCAGACCTATATTCAGAACAAGGAGGCTCCAGACGAGTTCGCTGTTCCGGATATGGATGAGGAACCCGAGATGCCAATCGAAGAAGATGGTGTCACAATGGAGACCGACAAGATCTCCGATATCGATTCAGATCTTGATACAACCTCCGGGGAGATCCAGGGATATCTTGGTGAGTACTCTCCTGATACCACCGACGCTGGATTGACCGAAGATGATATCGACGGTTTTACCTGGGACATATCCAACAAAACAACCCGTGACAGTGATAAGGATGGCAATCCGGAGTTCATTTACGAACTTAGGGTAGTTTCGGGTCAGAGGAACGATTCCATGATCAACGGCCTTCTTACATGGATTGTTGGGTATCAGTATATCTTCGAGGATGTCAACAGTGATGGCCTGCCCAATAAAGAGGAAGTGACCATTGTCAAGTTCGCGAATTATACCCTTAACGGGAAAAAGGTCGCAGAAGGTGTCTCTTATTCCTATGTTCTTCGAAATGATACAGATGGTGACAATATCATCGACAGGGTTGAGATCAGACATCTCTCCTTTGGATATAGACAGGGCCTTCT
>JAUVBH010000014.1 GCA_030591285.1 Thermoplasmatota archaeon | reverse complement strand
CATGGAGACCTTCGATTCTATGAAGGAGCTACTAGGATCCGACGATCATTTCTACAAGTACTCAAAAAGGACCTACCCTGATTGGAACTCAATGGAAGTGGATGGAGGATATGATGGTAAAGGAGAAGAACCTGCTAAGGTCATGGTGACATCGGAGGTCTACCTTGATGGTCATGATATCAAGATAGTAAGGGTCGACAACCACGAGGATTTCATTTCGGAGCTCCTTGATATCGTGGATGGTATGGGAATATCTCTGGAGTCCTGGCCGGAAGGTATGAGTGAGATAATACAGGATTATGTGGACCGGGACATCAGATATTTCTCCATAGACCAATACAATATCTCAAGCGTCCAGAGCACAATGGAACCCGTGCTCTTCGAGTTCAGAACGGACCATATCTTCTTCCCCATGCAGATATCATCCCTCATCGAATTCGGTACATCCATCTCTCTGGCAATGATACATCCTTGGGACTGTGAACTGGACATGAGCAGTCTGAAGGAGACGGAGCTCGATCATTATTTTTATCGCAAGATGAACAGGACCAACCTTGACGAACTGGACCCTGTCCTGTTCGACAGGATGGAAGGAGAAGCACTTATGACCTACGTCCAGTTCAAGACGAACCTGAAAGGGATGAAGGGTGACATCATCCTACCCCCTCTGCAGTCAATAAAAAAGGTCTCCGATCCGGATGGATATTCATATTTCCTGGACACTGTTGAGATCAAGATCGCCGAGACCAACTACTCCTTCCTCTCTGAGAACTCAGGTAGATATCGGATAATCTGTTTGAATGGGTCATCCAGGTCCATTGCATGGACCTCAAATAGCAGTTCGGGGGAAGGGATCGATCTGAGAAGGTTCCTACCATTCGATGACAGAAGGGTTGAGTATCATCCGATCTATATTGAACTCGCCCATTGGGATAAAACTAGCATGAGGATCACTTGTCTGGATCCTGAAACTGGACACTTGAAATGGAAGACCGATCTGTGGGGATCATTGAGATATTTCTCCGTGTTCAGAACGATCACGGACCATGAAGGCAAGGAGCATATTATTATTGGGGACTCAAATGATTTCTTCATAGTGGACATGGATACCGGAAAGGTAGAGAAGGATTACTGGGACTTCTGGAGCACTCTCAACAGTGCTTTCGATATTGTGGATACACCTGAAGGTGATAAAATCGTGTTCTCTGATCGTTATAACCTAAATGGATACTGTTTCGACCCTTTTGCAGAGGACCTTCCGATGAGATGGCATAACTCACACCTTGATCCGGAGAGAGAGGACATGGTGATGAGCTCCTTCAACGAGACCATCCTGAGGGCTTTCTATTACAATGGTAAACTGTATGGGGGATTGTACTCCAGCCCATACAATGGATCCTTCAATATAGTGAATCTTGACACAGGGGAGCATATCGAATGGTTGGACCTTGACAAGATCCATGGTATCAGGGACCTGGTATCAGTCAGTGACTATAATGGTGATGGAAGAGATGAGATAATATTCCTATCACCCCACAGCTCATATGGCCCTTACAACTCACTGGTCCTGTCATATGACCTTGAGGAGCACCGGATCATTTGGGAAACAGGCACGAACTCGAGTTATTACGCGGATAGAACACCCAAAATCGTGATCGATTGGGGTGGTGATGGTGCTCTCGAACTAATGATCACCGGAGGAAGCACACCATATGGTCACGGGATCGGGAAAGACCTTGTTGGAGTAGTACTTTTATCCCTGTCCGATGGGAAGGTCATCTGGGAGGATGACACGACCATAAACCCACTGCTGGAATTGTATCATGGGAAGAAGGTCATGTCCATGCTATTTCGGGACCTACAAGGCAATTATCATGTAAGGGACCAAGAGATTGGAAGATGGGGGAGTGTTAAGGTCCCCTTCGATGTACAGGATGAAAGGTTCGTCTATTTTCTTGATCTTGATGGAAACGGTTTGAAGGAGATCTTGCAGCTGACACCTTCTGAGAGAGTGATCAGGTACCTTGACCCATATGGGAATGGAGCGATCCTCGAGGAATGGGTCCATTTACCGTTTCATACCGCATCAGTGACCAGTGGAGGTGATGCAGGAGATAACCTGATACTGTATGAAAAGAACGTTCTCATGTGGATCGGAGGGAATATCGATACAGATAGGAAGCCTATTGAACCATTGAGGTTGGACCAGAAGGATGTTGTGATCGTTCATAGACCCATCATTGTCCTTCCACCTGTGACAGAACCGGAACCTGATGAACAGGAATGGAATGTCACAGAAAAAGTGAACAACACTGAGGTTGATACCAACATTACAGAGGATATGCCACCTGATGATCCAGCGGTTAAAGGGAACGATAACGAGATCAATGATGATCCTGTGGAATTCCCAGGCTCGGACCGGGAATCCGTAGATGAACTCGAAAGTAACGATGATTATGGTGAGATCGATATCGTTGAAAGGAGTGATGATCTGGCAGGACCTGTCCTATTGATCTCCATGGCGACTGTTATCTCTCTGGTGGTTCTCCTTGTCCTGATCTATCCCACAACGAAAGAAGAGAAGGATTGATCACATGATCGGCCCTCACAATCCTTGATACGATCCCATGGACCAATAAGGGATTATATTCGTTATCTAATCCAACATCCATTACCGGGATGAGAGAGATGAAGATTACGAGAGATCATGTTCCATGGGGTTGGACCAAATTCCTGCTAAACAGCAGACTTGCAAATATCCTGATCCCCCTGGCAATGATCATTTTTTTCGGTAGTATCATTCCTTTTATCTGGATGATCTCTCCAAACGTGGATCTCCTCTGGTGGAGGATCACTGCCACAATCTTATTGTCAGGCATCATTCTTTTCATCCTTTACTTGATGGTGACCATACTCCGAAATATGAGAGATTTCGCATTCCATTTCATATGTACCCTAGATCCGAAAAGATCTGATGAAAGATCCATTCTGGAAGATGTACAGCACTCCCTGGGGAAAGGGTCCAGGTTAAAAGGGAGAGCCAGATACATTCACGGTGAAGCGCCTTGTAAACTGGTGCAAAGAGGGAAATATCGTTTCTATTTAAGGAAGAAGAAATATCTTTTTGGACCCACGGTCATGCATGTTTTCTTCGGGCCTATTGAGAACAAGGATGATGTTAAGATGCTTGAAAAGGTTGACCACTTCATCAATGACATGAAGTTCGGATCATGGAAGGGGAAGGAGAATGAAAAGAGATAAGGTCATCTACAACAACATGAGCCCTATCATCCAGATCGCATCCTGGTTCATTATAATGATCCCCCTTTCTTCAGCACATATATACGTATCCGGAACGATGTATGACAACTCCTGGACGATAATGTGGGCGATTATGGATCTGTTCTTCTTCCATCTGATAACCCTGCTTCTGATGAATACTCCGATTGTGATACGTGAAAATGGCATCTCTATCCCTCTTGCACCAACGAATTATTTCAAACGAACTATTTTCTTCAAAGTAAATGAGATCGACTCCATTGTTTACAATGGAACGATGTTCCAGGTCAGGAGAGAGGACGGATTCCATAGATCCTTTAAAAGGAACAAATTTCCATTCAACACCCTTCTTCTGAAGAACATTGAAAAATACTGCAAAGATAATGATATCAAGTACGTAAGGAAGACAAAAGACCTCCTGGGCAGGGAGATCATCATGGAAAGATGATCCATTTCCATTTAAGCTTCAAGATCGGATATTATCTCTCTGACAGCCTTTTCAAGAGTCTGGGTTGAATTCAATTCGTATTTCCAACCTGTTGCAAGTATCTTATCCACAGCCAGGGACATGAACTTCACATCACCCTTCCATCCTGCTCCCTTATGGCCGCCGGTGTAGTGGAACTCAACATCCTTCAATCCCATGGCTTCTGTAACTATTCCAGGGATCTGGTTTATCACAGCATAGTCCGCTGTTCCGACATTGAAGTACTCGAAATTGGACCCCTGGGTTTCAGTGGCATGGATAACACCATTGACACAATCCGACACATGGATGTAGGATTTCCTCTGAAGTCCATCTCCCAGGATCTCGAGCTTCGATGGATCGTTCTTGAGCTTGTGATAAAAATCAAATAAAATACCATGTGTGGACCGGGAACCAACAACATTTGCGAACCTGCAAACAGTTGCCTTTATCCCGAAATTGTCGGCAAATGCGGACATTATCGCTTCCGAGGCAAGTTTACTTGCTCCGTATTGTGAAATGGGCATGAGGGGACCGTAATCCTCCGGTGTGGGGAAAACGCTTGCATTACCATAGACAGTTGAAGTTGAGGTGAATGATATCGAAGCAGGATCGGAAGGTTTTGCCTTCCTCATTGCTTCAAGAAGATTATAGGTAGCAATGATATTCTGTTCAACCGATACCCAGGTATCATCAGCACCAACCCTGACATCAGGATTCGCGGCAACATGATAGACGTGATCAATATCACGAAGAACATCAACAAGTTCCTTGTCAGTCACAAGGTCTCTGACCTGAAGATCGATATCATCCTTGCAGTGATCCAGGAACTCCTTTTTCCCAGAAGAGAGATTGTCATAGACCACAACCTCGTTACCCCTGGAGAGTAGCGCATCAACAAGATGGCTTCCTATGAAACCCGCTCCGCCTGTAACGAGTATCTTCTTGGTGTCCATACTCGTCCCATGTAAAGCTTACATAAAAATATATTCCAATCATTCTTCATTTTCAATATTTTCCTGCTTGGGTTTCTTCTTCACCAATTTCTCGATCCCCTCTCCACCCTTGATTATGACCTTACCAGCTTCATTCCATCCTTTTCTGGTCTGGTCCAATCCCTCCAGTGTAAGGTCTCCCACCGTTTCGGCGGTCCAAGAGGTCGCTTTCTCCCCCATATCAATTGTCGAAGTTATGGCCTTCCCAGCAGCACGATGAGCATCATCCACTGTTTTTCTGGTAAGATCTCTGGTGGACCGGGCAAGCTTTCTACCTGGATAACCGAGAGCTTCCATTGGTTTGGTCATTACCTCCATATTGATCTCGGCGAAGGCCCGGTTGACCTCTCCAACAGCTACCAAGGTATCCTTTGTCCTTCTGATCGTATTCTCGGTGACCTGTTTCCTCTTCTTCTCGGCAACCATAAATCCCTTTTCGGTCAAATCGATGGCCTGGCTTACGGCCTTGGTGGTCTTTACCGCTGCAAGTCTGGGGTTCCTCACGGCATAGATCAGGAAACCAATTGCAATGATCACAACAACGATCTGGATCATATTGAGATTGTTCAGAAAATCAATATAAGTAGTCCCTTCAAGAAAATGGACAAGACGTTCCGAAAGAATTGCAAATCCGGTTGAACCCAGCAATGATCCAATAGCCACTGCAAGAAGGACCATATATGGATTCATACCCAGAACTCTTCCGAAGATGGTCCCTCCAAATCCACCGGACCCGCTGAATGGTATCAGTACCACAAGCGTACAGAAAAAGAATGCCATCCGTTTGAACCATTTGGCTTTCCTGACCTTTTCTCTTCCATTAGCCTCGGCTTTTTGCAAAGCTGGGCCTAAAAATGGTATCTTCTTTACCCAATCATAGTTCCATATCAGGAACATTGAAACTGAAATATCCACAATAGTTGTGGAGGGGCCCGCTATCCATGCCGGGACACCACCTGCAACGGCTTTGGGGATGATCGTCTCCTTACCCGCTGGTGGCAATGTATAGAATATCCAAATATCCAAAAGATGCTGGGCCACATCCCACCCTTTCCATGCCAACAATAGTAGAACCGAAGTTGTGGCGAAGAAGGTCAAGAACACCCAGGGAAAGAAGAATTGGAAGATCTTTGTGAAACGGTCCTTCTTTTCAAGGTCTGTCTCCAATAATCTTTTTATACTTATCAGAAAACGTGAAATACGGAAAGAGGTAGTCATGAATGGACCTGATCTTTCCATGATAGTTTACCAATAACAGATTATTAATTTCTATCGTAGTAACTTTCATTTCATGGACCTTTTCAGGTCATTATCATCTTCTATATTTTCATCCTGTCTAGACCCAACGACTCTTTTCAGATTGCTTCCAACCTTGGATATTCCCTTACCAAGATAATATCCAGGATAGTATTTTTTCATCTCATTTTGGAAGGTTGATGGCATATCATTTATCCTCTGTAAACCCACCATACCTGCATTCCATCCTCTTTGGAAGAACCTTGAGAACCGATTCTGTTTCCCGGCTGACCTTCTGACATACACTTTGTAGGCTTCTACAATGGGGATGATCATGAAACCAAGTAGTACTGATATAGAATATTCCTTGACAGTGAGAGCTGTCAGATCCATACTATTTCCGATATTGCCAATGTACATGGCGATGGTGAGAGCTGATATTGGGACAAGTGTCATCAGAATTGGTAATAGCATGCTCTTCTCCTTCAGTTGGCTTATCAGGGAATTCTTCATAGATAGACTGTTGAACAGATTGAAACACTCACCCCATACAACGAAGGTTAACACCATTGTCTGGATAGTTGCAACCTTGTCCCCATCTATCCCGATGTTGACGATCCCACGATCGAGTATGAAATACATTGACAGGGCAATGACCGCCATTGTCGCGATCATCACTCCCAGTTCACCAAGAACTTTCTTCGAAACAATGCTCTCTTTCGCATCCCTGGGAGGTTCATTCATCACTCCCGGTGTAGTTTTGTCAAGGACAAGGGCTGCCACAGGGAAAAGATGGGTTGAGAAGTAGAGGAAAAGAAGCTGTTTGTCGCTCATCAGCTGTTCAACGAATAGAAGAGAACCCAGGAACATCAGTGAAAGCTCCGAAAGATTGGTGTATATCTGGTATGTGATGCTCTTTCTGATGTTATCGAATATCTGCCTCCCCCGGTGTATCGCTGTGACCAGGGTGGCAAAATTATCATCTGAGAGTATGATCTGGGATGCTTCCTTAGCAACATCAACACCGCTCATTCCCATTGCGACGCCTACATCGGCATTCTTCAAGGCAGCAGCATCGTTCATGCCATCACCGGTCATGGCAATTATCTGACCGCTCCCCTTGTAAGCGTTTACGATATCTACCTTCTGCTCCGGGGAAACCCTGCAGAAAACACTTACATTCTGCAGTTTATCAGATGGAACGGGAAGTTCACTTCCCTCCATTACAAGATCTCCTTCAAGGATCACACCCAGATCTGCTGCAATTGCAGTAGCTGTTCCTTTGCTGTCTCCGGTGATCATTACGACCCTGATCCCGGCCTGATGGCATTTCTGGATCGCTTCTCTTACACCAACCTTTGGAGGATCGATCATTCCCACGAAACCAAGTAGAATGAAATTTTTCTCGATATTCTCATCGGGGATATCCGAAATTTTGCTACCATTCAACTCGAGCTGTCTATAGGCTATTGCCAGTGTTCTCTGGGCTTTCTGGTTCACGACATCATTTGCCCTGCTGACGAACTCTTTCAGCTCCTGTGTCAGCGGAACGATCTGATCTTGCCAGATTATCCTGTCGCATCTATCGACAATGACCTCGAAACCACCTTTGGAATATGCAACGTTTTTCCCATCATGTACAAAGATCTTGGTCATCATCTTACGATCGGAATCGAAAGGGATCTCCCTTACAGCTTTCAGATCATTGACGAACTTCTCCATCTCGATCTTGCTTCCAAGTGTCCTCAGGGCACCTTCTGTAGGATCTCCAAGGACACGATATCCGTCATCATCTTTTACCACCTTGGCATCATTGTTTATGTATCCAGCCTTGATCAAAAGATGCAGATTGTTCCCATTATCGACCGCTATCTCTTTGTCATTTTCTTCGATAGCACCCTCTGGTGAATATCCCGAGCCTGAAACACTGTAGAATTTTCCAGATTGAAATATGGTCTTTATCGTCATTGCATTCTGGGTCATTGTACCTGTCTTGTCAGAACAGATAACACAGACCCTTCCGAGACCTTCGATGGAAGCAACCCTTCTGACAATTGCGTTCTCTTTTACCAGGTATACCATTCCCCTGGCCATTACCGAGGTGGTGATGATGGGGAAACTCCAGGGAACCGCGACCACACCCAATATCACAGCATTTACTAGCTGTTCCATCACAGAATCCATTATCAGATCATCATTCAGTTTCAACCTGACCATCTGAATGATCGTAAGTGTCAATATCAAACCGAACATTATCAAAGATAGGGTTTTTGCCAGTTGACTCATTTTCTTCTGTAGTGGTATCTCCGGTTCCGGAGCTTCTTCTATTTTTTTTGCGATCTTCCCAAGTTCGGTCCCTAAACCAGTTGCCGTTACAACTCCTTCCCCTGCACCCCTGGTAACCACAGTGGACATGAAGGTCATGTTGGAAAGTTCATGCAGTGAGGGATCCGTCTCATCAATAGGTCCTGGATCCTTGTCCACACCCACCGATTCCCCTGTCAGGGAAGATTCATCCACGGTCAGATGATCGCTCTGAATTATTCTCACATCCGCAGGGACCCGGTCTCCCTCACCCAGCATCACGATGTCACCGCGGACCAGTTCGGAGGTTGGAATATCGATCCATTTGTCATCTCGTTTTACCTTGGCTTTAGCGGCTCCTATCTTTCGAAGGGCTTCGAGGGATCGTTCGGCCGAGTACATCTGAAATACGATCAGGACCCAGCTCAGTACTATCACACCGACAATGGCAATGGATGTCTCGAAGGAGGTGGATTCGTTATCAGGAAATATGAATGCAAGGAGAGCAAGGACAGCAGCTATGACGAGCAGGAGGACAATGACAAAATCGAAGATCTGCGGTGCTACTTTCTTGAAAAATGGTTTGCGGACCTTTGGGATCTCGTTGGGTCCCTCTTTTTCGATCCGGTCCTTGGCTTCCCTGGAGTTCAGACCCTGGGTTGAGGAGCCCAGTTCGGAAAGGACCTGCTCAGCTGGCAAGGTGTGGAGGCTTGAACTGCTCTTCATGGACATCTTTCGAACCCTTCCCTCCATCCTTTTTTATTCTCCGGGTCCTCGATTATCCATTGGTAGAACTCTTCCGTTCGGGCAGCAATTTCTTCCCATGAGCAGTATTTCTCGATATGTTCTCTGCCCCGCTTCCCCCAATCCTCAAGATCGTCTCTATCAAGAAGTTCAAGGGCTGCCTTTGCCTGTCCTTCAATATCACCGACCTTCACAAGCTCCCCGGTGCCTTCCACCACCATTTCAGATGCACCGCCAACATCCGTAAGGACACATGGGGTGCCAGAAGCAAGAGCTTCACCAAAGGTCAATCCGTATCCTTCCCAGTATGAATGGAACATTGCCAGGTCCGATGTGGCAACCAGTTTTTGCATCTCATCGTGTTTCGGTGATCTCACCATGATCAGGTTCTTCTCGAGACCAAAGGCGATCCTTTTCCTTTTCACCTCTGCTTCAAGCGGGCCCCAACCCACCAAAAGGAAAGTTAGATCATCCCTTTCCTGATGCATCAATTTGAACACATCCAGCATCTCTCTGATACCTTTCCTGGCCGCCCATCTTCCCACACTTATGACCAGCTTGTTATCTTTTGGAATTTTGTATCGTTTTTTAAGGTCCTGATCGTAATTATCGGGATGGAACTCCTCGATATCGATCCCGTTCTGAAGGTGTATTCTGCGGTCATATCTGTTCTTGACCCCTCGCTTTTTCAAAGCTTTACACTCCGAATATGATATCGTTATCACACCATTTGAATGCTCCAGAGCATAGTCCTCATATTTATCGAAGAAAGGACCCAGATACATCACTGAAAGATCATTGATGGCAGATATTGAAAACGAGAGGTTCTTGAAATTGATGGTGGAGCGTTCTCCCCACCATGTGCCGTGCATTGTGGATACAATTGGTATATCCAGCATATCGTAGTATTTCCTGGGTAGAAGTGCCATATTCGAATGGACATGGACAATATCGAAATCAATACCGCTCTTTTGTATCCATTTGATAGCGTTCTTCCCGAAGGAGGTGGTGAACAACATTGGGGCTTTCAACCACGATACCGGGTGGATCTTGATGTTATCATGGGATGACCGATAGCCGATATCCTGCTTCCTGGTGACAACATGGACCTCGTGTCCTCTCTTTGCCATCCATGTGGATAGATAATAGGCTACAACGCCCACTCCTCCCCATTTGGGGGGATATTCCGAGGATATGATGCATATCTTCGTTGGGTCACCCCAGGCTTGATATCAACCACGAATATAATTCATTTACCTCAATTCATTCCCAGAACCGTAGGAATGCGAGGTCTGTCCCTTCCATGACAGCATGTATAACAACTATGACAAGGACGGAAATGGAGATCCAGAAGTGGATCCTTCTCCAGTTCCTCTCCCCTATCCTTTCCACTATCTTCTTTCTGAAAGCACCGGTTGCTCCAAGTACGATGATCAAAATGAGAGATGTACTGCCAAGGAAAAGACCTTTGTAGGTTCCGCTGTAGAGACCTGCATACAGAACTATCAAATGGACAAGAGCTGTCAGAACGACCACCTTGGAAACGGTGCAATGAACCTTGACGCGGTTCTTGATCCTACCATTCAACCAATTCTTCACCGGGAGGATGGAACCTCCGGTCATGAACGAGATCAAGAACAAAATAGTGGTGGCAAAGGCCATGATCCGCCCAACATACCAAAGTCCTGTGGAAAATGAGATCGACCTTCCAGGTTTGGAATAGACATATTCGTCACCGACATTGATCGATGATCTGCCATCCACCGTGTATGTGTCGGCATCAGTTTCATCCTCACTATGATCGTGATAAGCTTCTCCTGTGACGATGTAAGAGATCTCATTGTCACCTTTCCCATTGGTCCCCAGGTGAAATTCGATCGTTGCCTCTTCCCTGGACCCGATATCATCCATCTCAGCTATGATAATAGGCCCGCCAGAGATGATGATGGTGGATGCAAGATGATATTCAACGGCTCTGAAAGAGGCTTCACTTGTTATGGCCCAGGAATATTCCCCATACCCCTCTTCCATGATCTCATCCTGTCCAATATGGATGACCTCTGTGGTATCGGTCAGATCAGATGTCCAACTTCCTCCATTTGGACCAATTACCTCTAAATTCAGGTCCCCGGTGAAAAGTAGTGGATCGACGTAGTACATCTGGAACAGTATCTCAGACGCTCCAATATCGACTTCTACAGTTCCTGATACTTGTGATCCTGCTCCAATGTTGCCATCGAAATCCTCAATGACCGTTGTATCTGCTACAGCTTCCAGATTGATTATGTTTGGGGCATTGGTCAGATCTATTGTGACCTGAATATCTCTGATATCATGTTTCCATGGATTCTCGATGATCAGTTTGTAATCGAACTCTTGGCCTTCAGGAACACCAGTGGGTGAATCTGGAATGATATTGAATGGCTGAAAGCTACTATGACACTCCTCACATTGTCCAGCATCCCAATATGGTTCGATAACTGCCGAGATCACTGGGGATAATAGTGGGGATACCAATATCAGAAAAACCGTGACGATCGCGGTGTATATGACGATCATCTGATGCTTACTAAGAGGGGGCACAGCCTCAAGAATACTGTTCATACATTAATCGATTTCCCAGGAATGTCTTCATAAATTTTCAGCTGTTACTAGCAAGATATTTAATGGTCGTTGGGAATATGTTACATTGTGAACTTGGGTGAGAAAGGGATGAAGAAACCCATCCTTATAGGAATTGTTGCTATCCTATTCGTATTTGCATTGATAATTGGATTTCTCGCAGGATCCAGCAGTTCTGATTCAGGAGGGATCGGTGATGTCTCTGGATCATCCATTTCCGCTCCAAATTGGAATGTCGGTATGTACTGGGTCTACACCTACAACACCCAAGATTCAGGATTCATTACATCCAAATTGGCTGTTGCCAGTGATGAAGGTGACAACTATATGGTAGGAGTGGACAAGAGGATCGATGCCCAGAGACACGCTGTTCTCAACTTCAATCCTATGCTTGGAAGGATCGGAAAGAATGGACTTGAGATGTACGAGAAGGATAGACCACTGCCCTTGTTCAAATTCCCCTTGAAGCTTGCATCGAACTGGTCTTTTTCACTGTTCAACATTGAAGATTTTCAAGCCAGAGTAATATCCATTGAAAGGGGACCAGCTTCAGGAAATGGTTCCCTTATCGCCAAAATCGTAGCAATTTCCCCCGCTGGAGATATTCTCAGATATTCCTATGATACCTCTTCAAAATGGATCGAATCACTAGTACTTGAGAAGAACGAGGAACCCATCCTGGAGATGAACCTGGTCCTCCACGGATCTAATTTCAAAGGAAACCTATATTTCGTCCGTGGGGTCGACCTGTTCGATGAAGTTTACAGTTCTGCCAGAGGTTCTCCTGAGTTACAGTTCTATAACACGTTCCTGGATTCCGGTCATCCGAATTGGGGCCCATTCCAGGACCTGATCTATTTCTTTGAGGTGGAAACAGGAAGCAACACTGTCGGCGTCCTGACAATAAATGACCATAGCACCAATAACAATTTGAGGAGGACCTTTCAATCCAATACCGCAGAGAGTTCTCTCGGATTGATACCCAGTGAAGCTGGGGAATGGGGTGTCACGGTGACCTTGTTGGGCCAGAGTGACCTCAGAGTTAGGATCGCTGGTGGTATCGAATACCAGTGGAATATTTGATTCCTATATGTATCAAATTAGAGGGTCCTGTTGCGGTATTGTTCCTCTAACGAAGTACATGTCGCTCTTTCCATTATCGGGTCCTACATAGTATTGATATGCAATGTTCAAACCCATATCGGGACCAATGACGATCTCGAAGAAATCATGGAGTGCGTGAAGGTTGTCTCCGATATAGGTTGGAGTGGGATCTGCAATTGAGAAGTTCAATGAAGGTTCATCCTGTACCGAAGCATACTGGTCCATGGCACCATAGAGATACCATTCACTCTCCGGCGAGACCGGAAGATCGTCAGTTGCATAGAATGCTACTCCCAGTGCTCCTCCGGGACCGATATTTATTGTTGGATAATCAATGAATGCTTTGAACGGGGTGATGTTCCAGGATTCCCACGTTTGTCCATGGTCCATACTTCTTCCCACAAAAATCTGTGTACCGTTCTCGACACCGTCCTTGGCCTCGTTCCACATCACCCAGACCACACCGTTATCCTGGGCAGATACTATAGGATACTGCCTGCCCGGTCCATCTCTCTGGCCGACAACAATTGGATCGTTCCAGTTCCAGGATCTGCCACCATCATCACTTACATACACCCGAATGTCTG
>JAUVBH010000276.1 GCA_030591285.1 Thermoplasmatota archaeon | reverse complement strand
GAGGATGGAGTATCAGCATTCTTTACCACACAATCCCTTATCACAAAGTGTTCTTCAGTTCCACTGATGAAGAAACCCCAGGCACCACCAGCTGCATCTATCTCCAGACCTTCGATAATATACGGATCGCCTTCGATACCTAATCCTGCCCATCCTTCCTGTGTTGCTTTTTCAGTCATATTCTTGTAAATATGGATGGGTGCGTGTGGTATTAATGGAGCCCTCGAAGTATCAGGAAATGCATCAACATCATCAAAACCGATCGTTGAAACCAATCCTGTCCCTAACATTATTAAGGCCAACACTACTGCAAAATTACCTTTCCACTGCATCAGATATCCCCCACTGATAATAGGTCTTATAGGTATGTATTATATAAAATATCAACTCCCCAAGTAATAAAAAAACCCGTTTTCGGGAAATTTATATCTAAAGAGATTCCGTTAATGTTGTGGTGCTTCCAATTGGTGCTCGGATTTATATTCATCAGGATCGAATCCAAGTATGAGGTAAAAGCCTTCAGATCATTGAGGAAGGTCAGTGAGATAAAGGACCTCACCCCCCTCTTTGGAGAGTTCGATGTTCTTGCGAAGGTTGAAGCACGTGACTTCGGTGATCTATCGATGATAGTTCTGAAGAAGATCAGGACAATTGAAGGAGTGGTCGAGACCAAAACCCTGCCCGGCATTATGATATGAGATCGGTCACTGGAACTTCTCACCTGGTCCAAGTTTCTTGGGATTGAACCTTTTCTTGAAGAGGAATATCTCGTTCTTGATCCCGTCCTTCCATGTGTTCAACGCCTTATCCCCTAATCTCACCCTGTAAGGGACGTTGACCTCTTTTGACCTCACATTCTTGCTTTGGAATGCCTCTATCTTGATCTCCTCTGACATTGGCATTCCATCTGAAGTAATAGTTAGATGTTTGAGAATTTCCTTTCTGAATATCCACATTCCTGTCTGAGAGTCATTCAATTTCATCCCGAAAAGAATGTTCATGGTAACTTTGAGGGTCCAATTTCCAAATGCATGAACAGTGGTAAAAGATCCTTTTTCAGCTTTCTTGATCCTGTCACATGAAATGAAATCCAATCCCTCTTCCTCGAGCTGTTTTACCAGATCAGGGATAAGTTCCGCGGGATATGTTGTATCTCCGTCCAGTGTGGCAATTATTTCCCCGAAGGCTTCCCGGAAACCGGTCTTGTATGCTCGACCGTATCCTTTTCGCTTCTCCTCGACAACCCTTGCTCCCTTGGAGGTTGCGATCTCTCTGGTCTTATCCCTGGATAGACCGTCTACTATCATGATCTCTTGATCATCGGACTTGGGGATCTGATCGATCGTCTGTCCGATGGATTCTTCCTCGTTCAGGGTGGGAATTATTACGCTCACCTTCATGAGGCCACCGAAGGTGGGTAGTAATGGGTTCGATTTATATTTTGGGGGCCTAAAAATGAACGTCCCCTTCCGAAAGATAAATGACAATCAACAAGCTTCAGGGGATGATAACATGGCATTGGGTAGGAGTCGTATCACCATCCAGGTTCTGCGGTCGGCGAGCCAATCCCTATTCTTTCTGTTTGCCATCCTTGGGGTCTTTGGGGTTGCGATGACCGGTATTATCTACCCTTTCTTCTTCTGCCCTGCTAGCCCTGCAGCTTGCGCAGGATGCCCGATCTGGGTCATTGAACACGGAACGATCGACCTGGTAAAAGGAGTCCAAGAGGGACTTTACATGCTCCTCTATCTTGTGGGACTGTTCCTTGTTATCGGAGTCCTTGTTGGCAGATCATTCTGTGGATGGGCCTGTCCAGTGGGGACACTCCAGGACATTTTCTCCTTCCTGGATCGAAAGATAAGCAGACTCAGGTCGATCTTCATTCTTTCAGGAGTATCGTTTGGAATGCTGGCATTTGGAGCATTCTTCCCATACTTCATGAGACAGGCAGAGATGGACCTTCTGACATACATGTGGGCAGGTTATGTTGGAGCACTTGGTGCGTTCCTTGCTGCTCTTTCTGGAGTAATGTTCCTCAAGAGAAAACCGAACATCATTCCCTCTATTGTTCTGATAGTTGGCGGTGTCCTGTTCTGGGTCATTTACTATATTGTGAAAGCAGCAGGGTGGAACAAGTCGCCACTGGCCAGTGTAGAACTTATGGGACTTCTTGGATTGTTGTTTGGATCAATAGGTCTGATCGGTATTGTCAGATTATTCCTTAAGGAGAAGGTAACCGGTATCAAAACAGGTTCAAAAGGAGATCGGAGGATCAGGTGGATCAAATATGGCATACTGTTCTCTATTGCACCTACTTCATGGTTCTTCGATACCCTGTTCTTCACCGATTTCGACCCCATTGGCGGGATCACAGCAACTCTTCCCGAACTGCTGTTGAATCCGGCTGGTTGGTCCGGGAACGAGTTCTTCTGGATCAAGGGGATCTTTGTGGTCTCCGTGATCGCGCTGGTGGCTTTCATCGACAGAGGATGGTGCAGGTACCTTTGTCCTGTAGGTGCAATGTATGCACCAACCAACAAGTTCTCAATTACCGATATCAAGTTCTCTGAAAAGGATTGTATTCACTGTCAAATGTGCATTGAGGCATGTCCAATGGGGATCAATCCAAAGGAGGACAAAAGGGACATGGAGTGCATCAGATGTGGAAAGTGTGTGACATCCTGCCCCACTAAGGCGCAGAGCTTCGTTCTTTTTAACAGATCAATAAAGGGGGTTTTCAAAAAATGACCGAAAGAAGGGTCGAGGACCCATATCCTGGATACGGCGGTCGACCCCTTCCCCCTCTGGTAGCTATTGCCGTTGCATTTCTGGTGATCTCATTTGGCATCGGAGCATGGGCGTTCGGATCAAGCAATGGTGGATACGAGGAAGTCGACAAACTCGCCAGCATAAAATGTCTGGGATGTCTTGGTCTAGATCCAGTAGTACCTGGATTTTCAGAATTCTGGATCGATTATCCGGAAAAACATTCCAAGGAGTTCCAGGAAGTTGATCACCCTCAAGAGGTCTTTGATATCCTTGAGGAT
>JAUVBH010000155.1 GCA_030591285.1 Thermoplasmatota archaeon | reverse complement strand
TCAAGAACAGGTTTGTTGGTGGACGGGTTGATCTTGATCTCCCCAACATCCACTACCTGTTTTGCACACACGACTATGTTCATGGTTCTCACTCCTTCTTCTTCTCCATCTTCACATATCTCGAAGCATACTCATTATCTTACATGATTGCGTCTTTGGTAATCCTTTGACGAACTCCATCTATCGAGGATTGTCAGGATGATAGCAATTCTCCTTCATTAATCTTTGACCCCCTCTGGGGGTGGAAGGTCAAAGATAGCAATTTTTGGAGGGTTAAAGACCTTTCCCTAATTATCCATCATTGATCCCTGCAGTGACTATCTGAGAAGGCTCCCTGCAATGACCATTTTCATCACTTCGGAGGTCCCCTCGTATATGCCAGTGATCCTGGCATCTCTGTAGAGCCTTTCAACTGGGTATTCTTTGGTATACCCGTATCCACCATGGACCTGGATCGCTCTATCAGCACACCATGACGCGGTGTCCGCCGCGAAGAGTTTAGCCATGGCAGCTTCTTTGCTGAACCTGGCCCCTGTGTCCTTGACGTAAGCAGCACTCCTTGTTAGAAGCCTGGCAGCCTCGATCTTTGTTGCCATCTCCGATATCATCCACTGGATGGCCTGGAACTTGGAAAGAGGTTTCCCGAACTGCTGCCTCTGTTTGGAGTATTCCACGCTTTCATCAAGTGCTGCCTGAGCGATACCTACTGCCTGGGAAGCAATACCTATCCTGCCCCCATCAAGGGTTGCAAGTGCGATCTTGAATCCTTCTCCCTCTTTTCCGAGCAGGTTCTCTTTGGGAACTACCATGTCCTCGAAGATAAGTTCAGACGTTAGGGATGCATTGATCCCTATCTTATCGAAGATCCCTCCGACCGAATAACCCTCGAAATCACTATCGACTATGAAGGCACTGAGCCCACGAGCTCCAGCTTCCTTGTCGGTAATGCCAAAGGCAATGATGATCCCTGCTTCAGGACCGCTGGTGATAAAGGTCTTGGTCCCGTTAAGGATGTAATTCTCACCTTTTAGCTCAGCAGTGGTCTGCATGGCTCCCAGGTCAGAACCTGCCATGGGTTCGGTACCTCCAAAGGCACCTATCTTCTCACCCTTGGCAAGAATTGGCAGATATTTTTTCTTCTGTTCTTCGGTACCATAATGCATAATTGGCCAGGCAGTTAGAGAATTGTGGACCGATGTTACAACACCTGTGGAGGCACATGCCCGTGATATCTCTTCGATTATCACTGAGTAGGTGACAGTGTCCAATCCCGCTCCACCATATTCCTGAGGGATTATAGCCCCCAGAATTCCGAGTTCGGCCATGCGTTTGAGGGATGTATGAGGATACTCCTCCTTCTCATCCAGTTCAGCTGCTTTTGGCCTGACCTCCTTCTCAGCGAATTCTCTGACCATGTTACGAATCATGTTCTGCTGTTCATTGAGTTCGAGAATCATGCAGTGGGCCAATGGAATTTAAAAATAAAAGGTTTCTGTAAGAGAATCGGATATTGAAATGATATCGGGGTGATATTGTCCCTGGATGTCCATATTTGTTAGAAGAAAGTAATAAATCGAATTATGGGATTCAGGGGACACTATGGCATTTAAAAGGGGTTATGTTCAGATCTACACCGGAAATGGCAAGGGAAAAACAACTGCATCCCTTGGCCTCGGTCTAAGGGCTTCCGGTGACGGCCTAAATGTTTACATGCTCCAGTTCATGAAGGGCAGGAGATATTCTGAGATCGATGCCATAGAGAATATCAAGAACTTCACGATATCCCAGCATGGAAGGGATGAGTTCGTCTCCAAGGAGAAACCCGAACAGATCGATATCGATCTTGCCCGGGAAGGTTTCGAAAAAGCGAAACAGGTCCTTAATTCGGGGGATTTTGATATAGTCATCCTCGATGAATTGAACGTTGCTGTTGACTTCGGCCTGATCCCCATCCAGGAAGCACTGGACCTTATCAGGAGCAAACCTGATCATGTGGAACTAGTCTTGACAGGCCGTGGAGCTCCAGAGGAGTTCATCGAAATTGCAGATCTCGTAACCGAGATGAGGGAGATCAAGCATTTCTACCAGAAAGGTGTAGATGCAAGAAAGGGAATAGAATTCTGAAACAGGTGGTAAAATGTACGACAAGGATATGATCGCCAAGATCGAGAAGCGCAGGAAGGAATGGGAGACCACCTGCTATGAACCTCTGAAGGCAAAGATCCCGGAAAGGGAGGAAAAATTCCAGAACCTTTCATGGAACGATATTGGTCCCCTCTACACACCTGCTGATGTCAAGGACCACGATTATTTCGAGAAGATAGGATTTCCTGGAGAGTTCCCTTATCTTAGAGGTGTCCATTCCACACTACATCGGAGCAGGCTCTGGACCATGAGGCAGTTCGCAGGTTTCGGAACAGCGGAGGAGACCAATCTTAGGTATAAATATCTCCTTGAACACGGTGAAACGGGTTTAAGCGTGGCATTCGATTACCCGACCCTTTACGGATATGATACCGACCATCCTCTGTCCAGAGGAGAGTTCGGAAAATGCGGGGTCGCCATATCTTCACTGAAGGATATGGAGCTGCTTTTCAAGGATATTCCTGTGGACAAGATCACCACATCGATGACCATTAACGGACCTGCTCCTGTCGTCTGGGCATTTTATATTGCAAACGCGGATAACCAGAACATTCCAAGGACTGCTATCGGTGGGACGATCCAGAACGATGTCCTCAAGGAGTACATTGCCCAGAAATCATTCATCTTCCCACCGGAACCCTCAATGAGATTGACCGTCGATACATTCGAGTTCGGTTTCAAGGAGATCCCCAGGTGGAACACGGTATCCATCTCTGGATATCATATCCGGGAAGCAGGTTCAACGGCGGTCCAGGAGCTTGCTTTCACACTTGCCGATGGTTTCGAATTCGTAAGAGCTGCAGTGGCAAGGGGTTTGGATATCGATACCTTCGCACCAAGACTGAGCTTCTTCTTCAACGCCCACAATGATTTCTTCGAGGAAATTGCAAAATACAGGGCAGCAAGGAGGATCTGGGCAAAGGGAATGAAGGAACTCGGTGCAAAGAAGCCTAGGTCCATGCTTATGAGATTCCATACTCAAACTGCTGGCGTCTCCCTAACTGCCCAGCAGCCAGAGATCAATCTGGTGAGAGTTGCCATCCAGGCACTTGCAGCAGTTCTTGGAGGAACCCAGTCACTTCATACGAATTCAATGGACGAAGCCCTGGCATTACCATCTGAGAAAGCTGTGAGACTTGCCCTCCGGACCCAGCAGATAATCGCCGAGGAAACAGGAGTTGCAAGCACGGTCGATCCGCTAGGCGGATCATATTATCTGGAATGGCTCACGGATAAGATGGAGGATGATACAATGCGCTATTTCGACCGCATTGAACAGCTTGGTGGAGTGATCCCTGCCATAGAAAAGGGATTCTTCCAGCGGGAGATCGCCGAAGCTTCATATCGGCTCCAGCAGGAGATCGAGAATGGGAAGAGGGTCATCGTTGGTGTAAACAAATATCAGATGGATGACGAGATCGAGATACCCATCCTGAAGATGGACGAGCGGGGAGAAGAGATCCAGATCAACAGGTTGAAGAAATTGAGAGCAGACAGGAACCAGAACAAGATGGATCGTGCTCTGGCAGCTCTTAAAAAGGCTGCACAGGGTGATGAGAACACCATGCCCTATATTCTCAATTGCGTCCATGCATATGCAACACTCGGTGAGACCACAGATGTTCTGAGAGAAGTATTCGGTGAATACAAGGAGCCAGCTATTTTCTGATACAGGGGTGAAAAAGATGGATAAAAAGATAAGGGTGCTTGTTGCGAAACCCGGCCTGGATGGCCATGATAGAGGTGCCAAGGTCGTTGCCAGGGCCCTAAGGGATGCTGGTATGGAGGTTATCTACACAGGTCTCCGCCAGACCCCTGACATGATCGTGAAGACAGCTCTGCAGGAGGACGTTGATGTAATAGGTCTCAGCCTTCTATCCGGGGCCCACATGACGCTGTTCAGGGACATAACCGAAGACCTGAAGAAGAACAACATGGAAGACGTCCTTGTCATTGGTGGGGGGATAATTCCTGAGGAGGACATCGAACCCCTCCATGAAGCCGGAATAAAGGGTGTTTTCGGTCCTGGAACCAGCCTTGACGATATTGTGAAGTTCATCAAGGAGAACGTGAAAGGATGAAAGACCTTGCTGATAGGGTTATCGAAGGGGAACCCCGGGCAATAGCCAGGATGATATCGCTTGCTGAGAACAATTCACCAGAAGCTCCAGGATTAATGTCCAAACTGCACTGCTGCACGGGAAATGCTCAGGTGATCGGTGTTACTGGTGTCATGGGAGCCGGCAAGAGCACTTTGATCGCAGAACTCACTCTGAAATTGAGGAAAATGGGAAAGACAGTGGGAATAGTGGCGATCGACCCCACATCTCCGTTCAGTGGGGGAGCCCTTCTTGGGGATCGGATCCGAATGATGGAGGTTGCCACAGATCCCGATATCTTCATCCGGTCAATGGGAACCAGAGGTATGCTTGGTGGATTGACCAGTGCAGTATATGATGTGGTTGAGATACTTGATGCTGCAGGAAAGGATATTGTCATCATTGAAACTGTTGGAGTGGGGCAGGCAGAGGTAGATATCATCAAGATAGCAGACACAACCATGGTAGTACTTGTTCCCGGTCTGGGAGACTCGATCCAGGCCTTCAAAGCCGGTTTGATGGAGATAGCCGATATATTTGTCATCAACAAGGCTGACAGGCCAGGATTCGAGAGAGCTATGGCTGAAGTTGAATCAGTTGTTGACCTGAATGTTCAGGCAGGGAGAAAGAGGACTCCGGTCATGGGAACCAATGCGAAGGATTCCCAGGGGATCAATGAGTTGATCGCTG
>JAUVBH010000144.1 GCA_030591285.1 Thermoplasmatota archaeon | reverse complement strand
TGGTAGAGGTAGATCCCAATGCCGAAATTCTTGATCTGAAGTTCTGAAATGGTTATATCAGAGATCCCATTAGCAAATATTCCATATCCACTGCCGGCACCCTGCAGAATGGTTGTGTCTTGATTTTCTCCTTCAATAGTCAGACTTTTACCGATGACCACACCCTCATAGTACGTTCCAGCACCTACATAAACAGTCCCATCAGTACCGACGGCATTTATTCCATCCTGTATTGAATCAAAATGGGTAACTCCCCAGCCACTGGTTGATGAATCAAAACCATCATCAACCCATACACTTTCTGGTGCTGAATCAGCATCAACGTTCATCGACAACGTAGCAAACACTGCCACAATCAGTATTATCAATATCCCAAATATTGACATTTTTCCATATTTTTGCATAATACCACGCTTCTATGTTAAATTGGAATGAAAAAATCCAAATTATCCGAGGATTGATGGAATTCCATCCAATTCACTCTTCTCCTCCATTGAAGAGGCAATATGTATCGGTTACCGATTATATAAGTTGATTCATTATTAGCGTTCCTTCTTGTCCAATAGCAAGTTAACCTGCTTACAATATAAAGGAGAATTGTTTCAAAAAGGGAAAGTTATGCTCATCAGAATCCATAAGAAAATTTTCCAGTGAGGATCTGTTCCAAAACAGATTTTAAAAAAACAGGATCTGAAGCAAATCTTTCAATCACATACCTCTATGTGAATCTGAGTCTAAAAGTGCTCCAGAAGAACTACAGGGACCATGTGAAGCCAACAATCGGAAAGCAGAAGCTACCAAAGAAAGAAAGGAGGAAAAAGACCATAGAAGACCTGAATGACCTTGTGATGAAAGGAAAGATCAATAAAGAGATCTACCTGACAATTCGAACAGATATGGTGAGTAAAAGAACAGATCCAGATACTATCCAGGGGTATGTTTGATGTCGTGGTTCTTAACTCACCGTGTCGTGGTTCATACCCTTGCATGTCGGGGTTCTAAGAATAAGTGTCGGGGACGGGGTTTGGACCCCGTTTCTTCTTATCATATGAACTTAATTTTGCCTTTTACGTCCATTCTCGGTATCACATTCATTTCTATTCATTTTTTCCTCATATGGCGGGAAATGGTCCCATACCTCTTCTTTTTTCCATTTGATGAGATCGATATCCAATGGTGATCGGTCCAATTTGAAGGATGACATTTCAACACATGTAATCTAAAAAACTTAATATCGATTAATATCTAAAAGAGCATGGGTGAAATGGTGAGAGCAAAGGCCCTATTTTTAATCGGTCTGCTCTTTTTTTCTACCATATTCTTACTTTCAGAAGGATCCGAGGGTGAGTTCATCGATCCGATGTACTATCAAGATGAGCGATTGTGCAATTCCAATGTTACCTTCCTTGGAGAGAGCGCAAATGATCAGGCTGGATTTTCCGTATCCATCTGCGGAGATGTAAACAAGGATGGATTCGATGATATTCTTATAGGGGCTCCGACCAACGATGAGAATGGAAACGATTCTGGTCAGGTCTATTTGATATTCGGCAAGGAAAGCGGTTATGTTATGGACATGAACATCTCCAATTCATCCGCCTCTTTCCACGGTGAACAGGCAGGTAACATGCTCGGAGGGAGAGTGGCAGGTGCTGGGGATGTCAACGGAGATGGATATGCTGATTTTCTGATAACTGCCCTGAACCTTGATGAATATCCGAATTACACAGGGAAGGTATATCTTATCCTTGGAAAAGAGATTGGATGGGAGATAGACATGAACATCTCCAACTGTTCGGCATCATTTTACGGAGAGTTCCCTGAAGACGACTTTGGTTACTCCATCTCGTGCGTCGGTGATATTGATGATGACGGTTTTGATGACTTCGCCATGGTTGCTCTTCACAGCGATTTCGGAGGAAACCAATCCGGTAAAGCTTACATCGTATATGGAAAAAGCAGTGGATGGTCCAGAAACCAGAACGCCTCAACATGTGATGCTTCGTTCTATGGTTTCGATGATTGGAAGAGAGTGGGGAGGTCAGTTCATGGCGGAGGTGATATCAACGGAGATGGGATCGATGATCTGATGGTCGCTTCCCATGGAAGAAGACATGATGGCAGGGTGTATATCTTCTTTGGAAACAACTCAAGATGGAGAAGGAATCTGAACATATCTATTTGCGATGTCACTATTGACGGACCCACGAACGGACATTTGGGTGTGGATATGGATTCCAAAGGAGATATCAACGGGGATGGAATCGAAGATCTGGTCATTGGATCGCCAAGTTACCCTCAAAGCGGTGGTCCAACAATACAAGCAGGGACAGTCTATGTCATTCACGGTAGAACGAGTGGTTGGAAGAAGCTATACAGAACAGGCCGTGCAGAATATGATCTGTCTTTGATCGGTGAAAACAGTTATGGCCACATCGGTTCACAAATATCCTACCTCGGAGATATCAACTTCGATGGATATGATGACTTCATTGCGGCAGGTGTCCGCTCTGGAGCCCTGAACGGAGGAGAGACCTACCTGGTTCTGGGAAGGGAGAGGTTCAAGTTCAGGAACCTTTCCTTCGGGAAAATGAACGCGTCGTTCATGGGAACGACCCAGGAATATTCTGGTTCCTCGATATCCGGGAACGGAGATGTCAATGGAGATACGATACCTGACATTCTGATCGGGGCCCCCAGAAATGGGTCCAAAGGACGGCATACAGGAGCCGTTTACTTGATCTTCCCGTACATGACATATGCTCCGGTCGATGTTGCTCAGTTAAAGGTTTTCTCGGATCCAGGTTATACCAGGGAGATCAACTGGACACCGATCAATACAACCGTTTATCTCCAGGTTGTCGGGAAGGATAGCAATCCACTATCTCGTGATAGAGCAATGGTGGAAGTTGATGGTGGATATACCTATGATCATGTCCTTTGGCTCGATGAGGTAGGGGTCAATACAGGGGTATTCAGAAGCGAGCTAACGGTCTCATGGGATGAAACATTCGGTAAGAATGTCCAAACAAGGATTGGAGACACCCTTGAGATCGAATCAAGGGAAGGGAGGGGATTGTCCACTGAGCTTTTCATTGGCATCCCAGTAAATATCCATCCCAAACCTGGTGATATGACCATCTATGAGGATGAGCTTCTCAGTATGGAGTTCAGATCAGATGGAATGAACCCGGTGATTGGTTGGGATGTGACCTTTGATATCAACGATTGGCTGACATGGAAAGGAGATCATAATCGCCTTGCAGGAATACCATTGAACGATGATATCGGATTGTTCGAGATCGAGATCACTGCCCGTGATCTCTATGGTTTCACTGAGACCATCGGCTTTTCCATTACTGTTTTAAACACACCTCCCAAGATCCTCACTGAAAGTAGGAACACTACACTTGAGGATGAGGCTTATATTGTGGACTACGATTCAAGCGATGATCCGTCGGGAATTACAAGATGGACACATGCAACCAATGCTGATTGGTTGGATCTCGATCGATATTCAGGGCTCCTCTCTGGAACTCCAAGTAATGATGATGTTGGGATTTATGATGTTAACATCACAGTGAACGATGGGAATGGTGGAAAGCGCTGGCAGGAATTCGCTCTTCAAGTAATCGATGTAAATGACGCTCCAAAGATCATTGGCCTGGACCAAAAGATAGTCGTCGAGGAAGAGCTGTATCTGGTTGACTACGATGCGGTGGATATCGATGACCCAGAAGAATTCATTTGGAACCTATCCACCGATGCAGAATGGCTGACACTGAACGGGACATCAGGGATCCTCTCTGGCACTCCGGCTCAGGAAGATGTAGGTTCATACATTGTTAATATATCCGTTGAGGATGTCAGAGGAGGGTTGGACAGCAGGGAATTCAATCTAATTGTGGCGGAGGTCAACGATGCTCCATTATGGCTGGACGTGCCTGGAGATAGATCACTGATGGTCGGCGACGATTATCACTTCGATGTAAACGCTTCAGATCCTGATCCCGATGATAAACTTACATTCGGGATCGGGTCCTCACCCCCTTCAAATATCTCAATCGATTCCGAAAGGGGTGAGATCTGGTGGACCGCAGGTCTGGAACCTTTCATCACCGACCCATATGTCCTGATGGTCGAACTCAGCGTCTCCGATGGAAAGACTACAATATATCATTCATTCGAACTGGAGGTAATTCCTCTTCATACCCCATTGATAAAGCTGATATCTCCAGGCAATGATGAGAAGATAAGCTACCGCAATGTCACCCTTGATTGGGAGTTGTTCTTCTTTCCCCAGGACCAGGGGAATATTCAGTACGTGGTATATTATTCCAGAGACGAGGTAATACTCGAGGACCTTCCTAGTTCCGAGAATATCCTGATCACCAACGGTTCAACAACATATTCCCTCACTGATGTCTCTCCTGGAGATATCATTCATTGGACAATTATTCCGAGAACTGAAAGGACAACCGGAACCTGTATAGATGGGGTACAGAGGTTCCGTGTCAACCGCGCTCCGCAAATACAACCAGTTGAGAATATATCCATCGTGGCAGGGAGTGAGCTCAGGCTGAGTTTGATGGGATCCGACAGTGATATGGACGATAAGGATAACCTTGAGTTCACTAAATTCTCTGCTCCACAAGAACTGTATATTGATAGGACGACGGGATTTATCATCTGGACAACAACATTGAACGATGTTGGGAATCATTCAGTAATAATTGATTTGACTGATGGGACCGATACAACTCACTTAGTGATTGAAATATCTGTCATAATTCCATCAGAGTCTATTGAGCCAGAGAAATCAAGATCTCTATTACCAATATTGCTCCTATTAATCATCTCAACGATGGTTATCTTGTCAGTTCTTGGTTTCTTCATCTATAAAAGAAAGATAAGCAATGGTATAATCCTTGATGATAGGGAACAGTAAAAGTGTATAGAGAATCCCATTTTTAGGATGTGTTTTTTGCTTTATTCCCCTAAAGAAGACTTCTCAATTCTTCGCCCTATAGTTTTATATGCATAATCCTCTCAACTTTTCCAATTACGTCCATTTTCGGTAACGCTCTCCTGAGTTTTCTCATTTTGCCTTATTCGGCGGGAGTGGGACATTGTTTATAACCTCAAACTC
>JAUVBH010000132.1 GCA_030591285.1 Thermoplasmatota archaeon | reverse complement strand
GGTATTATGAAACCTATACCGTTCTTCTCCCCGTTCTCATCCTTCGCGATGAGGATCGTATCGATCATCAGATTTCCAGTTCCATCACCCTCTGAAGCTGCCAATATAATTGGACGGATATCACCCCAATCCTCGAAGACCTGCCTTACATCCAGCCCATAATTTTCAAGAGTTGGAGAAAGGAGGACACCGGCGATTATCCGATATTGTGACATTCTTGCAAATTGGTTCATTGCATACTGACCGCCCTTTCCGATCCCGATGAAAGCTCCATCCTCCCCGGCATCGGTATTGGGATCACCATCCGGATCATCCCCGTGCACCCACTCGTATGCTGCTACGATGTCTTGCATAACCTCGGTAAGCTCATAATGACTCATAATAGTGTAATCATATACCCAATCCGGATCAATGATACTCTTAATTGATTCTCCATGACCTCTCGTGTCGATCGCCAGGACATTGTATCCATGGGACTGAAGTTCCGGCGCATAATCGTTCCAGATGGTCCGATCCCCCCCAATATCATGGATCAAGTAAACGGTAGGGGAATCGACCTTTGAGCTTTGAAACCATGTAGCATTGATGATCGCGCCATCGCTGGCGGTAAAGAACACGGTTCTCTTATCTTTGAGACCATCTCCATCCTCATTCACAAAGGTGATCACAAGAAGAGATGCAACAACCAGCATCACTATTACACCAATGGCCACAAAAAAGCCAGCAATGTGGGAATTTGAAACCTCATACCTTGGTTTCCTCACCTTGTATTCTTCCCTGGATTCCCTCAATCTACGGTGAGGATCCAGACCTGGGTGCATTTTCCTGTAGTGCTTTGAAATGTTCTTCCGTTGGACCAACATGGTGCAATCTGGACATCTCAACTTCTCTGAGGGATCGCTCATTGCTATCGTATTGACTATTTCCGGTCATCATTATAATAATTTCCGAGTGGAAATTGGAATGTCACAGCTTTGAGCGGAGGCCGAGTATCAATGACATGATTGCGGCTTCTTCATCAAGGGTACCCAATCCTCCAAGTGTGGAATCTTCCAAGTCTCCCAGGTACGAAAGGGCCATCGGGCTTCCCTTGGATGCTTTAAAGAAGGGGTTGGCCAGCTTTTCCGGGAGACCGGATCCTATTGCTTCTCTGACAAAGGTCCCCTCATCCAGTCCTTTAAGATCGATTATTCCTTCACCGGATGAGTCCAGATAACCGTCCATGATACCAAGAAGTGGGATCGGTCTTAACAATTCAGGCCAATCTTCATTCCTCGGATCTGACAGATCGATCCCATCCCCTCTTACAAGTGTTGATGTCACATCGACCATGGGTGCTCCGATCATCACTAAGAGATCATATCTATCAGCATCGATACAGAACTCCGATCCTTCGCCTCGATCCAGCCATAGTATCTTTCTTTTATTCCGTTCCGCCCAGGCAGCAACTAGCGTCCTCTTCCCGATGCCGGCCTCTCCTGTAAGCGCCAACAAACTGGACCCGTCCACAAGGTCCTGGAGTCTCTTCATATCCTTCTGGCGGTCCAGGAACACCTCGGGGACCTTGGGAGAGGAAATTGGGATCCATCCCTCCGGAATACAGATGGTCTCTGTTGTCTCCCCCCTCACTGAACTGGAGAGGAACAGAATATCGTTCCATCCCACCTTCTCTCTGCCAATTGTAAGGAATAGGGATATGGGTATCTGGCTCAAACCCCTTGATCCCAGGTGATCGTTTATTCTCCTAAGAGCGTCCACACAATGTTCTGAGTGGGACGTTCCTGTTTCATCGATCCATTCCATCACGGTTTCATTGGCCTTGTTCCTCAGGACTATCGCGGCCAGGCATCCCTTTTCTGTCAGATTGTAGACCTTGACCCTACGGGTCCTGCCCGGGGCCCGGCCCTGTGACTCATTGACCAGATCATCATTTATCAACGGTTTCAAGGCCCTTGGAACATGGGTCCTTCCGATCCCACAGTAGGCGGCAATGTCGTCCTGGTCTGCAACTCCGCTTGTTGGATCGACCCTGCTACCCTTCAGAAGTAGATGAAGGAGGACCCGATCACCAGAGGTGAATACCAATTCGACCTCACCTCCTTGCCTTGTTATATTCCAGAGCAGCTTTCACAAGTCCATAGAAAAGAGGAGCCGGTTTTGCCGGGTGGGAGAGGAATTCAGGATGGAACTGGCTTCCAATGTGGTATCTATTTCCTGGAAGCTCACCGATCTCCATCTTGATGCCATCCTCCGAGATACCGGAGAAGACAAAGCCTTGCTCCGAGATCTTGTCAATATATTCTGGATTTATCTCAAATCGGTGTCTATGACGTTCCCATATCTCCTCTTTCTTGTATAGATCGTAGGCCAGAGTATCCTTGGAGATTATCGCCTTCTGGGCGCCAAGTCTCATTGTGGCACCTTTCTGCGTGACCCTGAGCTGTTCGGGGAGAAGGTCCACAACTGGGTGTTTTGCATCGCTTTCGAACTCTGTGGAATATGCATCTTCGAGTCCCATCACGTTCCGGGCATATTCGACAATTGCCAGCTGGAGTCCCAGACAGATACCCAGGAATGGTATATCGTTCTCTCTGGCAAATCTGATCGCTTCGATCTTACCCTCGGTTCCTCTGATACCGAAACCACCGGGAACAAGTATACCATCACATTCAGAGAGCTGTTCTTTCATCTGTTCAAGGTCAGCATCCCAGGTATCTCCCTTCTCGGGAGCATCTATCCAGACAACATCAACATGGGCCCCGACCTCTGCCGAAGAGTGTTCGAAGGCCTTGTAATGAGAGATATATGAATCCTTCAATCCAGTGTATTTCCCAACAAGGGCGATCTTGAGATCGTCGGTTGGGGATTGGATCCTTTTCATGAAAGCGTCCCATTCAACAAGATCTGTTGGATCCTTCTGGACCCCGAGACGGTCGCGAACATAATCCGTTATCCCCTGATCATGGAGAAGCCTTGGGACAGCGTAAACAGTATCAACATCGTGGGCTGAGAAGACCGCATCCGTTGGAACGTTGCAGAAGAGCGATATCTTCTGTTTGGTTGATCGATCCAGTGGTTCAGAGCATCTCCCTACAATGAGGTCGGGTTGGATACCAATTGACCTCAGCTCCTTGACACTGTGCTGGGTGGGTTTCGTCTTCTGCTCCCCCACCACTCCCATTATCGGTACAAGGGTTGTGTGAACGAACATGACGTTCTCCATTCCCTCCTCCATCTGGAGCTGCCTGGCCGCTTCAAGGAAAGGCATGGATTCTATGTCGCCAACGGTACCTCCCAGCTCGACAAGGCAGACCTGGGCTCCCGATTCCTTGGACACTTTTTTTATGATATCCATGACCTCATTGACAATATGGGGGATTATTTGAACGGTCTTTCCCAGGTAATCTCCCTTCCTTTCCCTGCTGATCACCGAGAGGTAAACCTTGCCGGTTGTGATGTTGTGGTCCGATGATAGGTTCTCATCAAGGAACCTCTCGTAGTTCCCGAGGTCGAGGTCAACTTCTCCCCCATCATGAAGAACGAAAACCTCCCCATGCTCGTATGGGTTCATTGTGCCTGCATCGCAGTTCAGATAAGGATCGACCTTGATGGCTGTTACCTTGAGACCGGATCTCTTGAGAAGGAGTCCAATTGAAGAGGCGGTTATCCCCTTGCCAAGTCCAGAAAGTACACCACCTGAGACAAAAATGTACTTCATCAACACCACTTAAAGGAGTAAGGAGAACTCATTAATAAAGGGTGGTAAGACCCCACTAAAAGAGCTACCGTTTCACTTTATGAGATTGCCAAGGAACCCATTGACCGCCCAATCCTCCTTACCCCTCTTCCCTTCCTTTACCCAGAATGGAAGTATCACCCTTCTTGAACTGATCAGCTTCAGTGATTTGGGATCGAAACGATAATCGATCTCCTTGTATATCGTCGACATCAAAGTATCCTGGACCTTTCTGTCCCTTTTCAATTTTCCACTCTTTATCATCTTTCTCAGGGTAACCATTGCCATATTATGGTCATCCTTCGGATCTGTCATCTTCTTTGGAGCGTCACTCCCGTCCCATTTGGTCTTGATGGAAAAGATCTCATCATATACGGTTCCCGGGACATCCATAACATCCTTCCTGACACAGTCATATAGGTAAAATCCATCCTGTTCAATGGATTCTTTCCCATCTGCGGGATCCATCTGGTAGCTTACCTCGAGAATTATGAATGGGAAGTTGATCTTCTTCAATTCGGTCTCTTCGCCCTCGCCTGCCAGTGAGATCGCTTCTGTATTGGAGCATTTTTCAGGAGCCAGGGTCGCACCGATCCACCCATTGGACATCTTCTTCGGGGGTTTTTCCTCAGGGGCTGTCACATCTTTCGGCGATGTTTCTTCATTTTGATCTCCGAAACCGGACCATGGGTCCATAAGGATCTCTTCAGGGACCTTGTGGTCTGTTTTCTCCTTTTTCCTGGTTTCCTTTTTCACAGGAACTTCCTCCGGAGGTTCCATCTCCATCATTGGCATCATGGGAAGATCGAACTTTGGTGGAGCTTCCTCTTCCTTCGGTTCAGGCATGACCACATCCGCACTTTCCTTCTGATCCGGAATCACTTCAGGAATGATCTGCTCTTCCTTCACCTCTATCCTGGGGGGCGAGACCTCTACCTGGTGGATCTTGAATCCCCCAACGTCACTGCTGGATACCTCCCGATGATACTTCCTGACCTCATGAACGGGATCAATATCCTCGGTTTCGAAGAGGTCCATTACCGACCTCTCTATGGGTTCTTTTTCCACCTTCGACCATTCGTTGAGGGTCTGTTCTCCGATGGCGATAGCAAGTGCCATACGATCCCAGGTGGCAACTCCCTCTTTCTCAAGGATCCGCTTCACAAGTCTGGATAGTTTGATGGGAGATATGAAGAGCATGGAACCCGCAGAGTCATTCTGACCCATCGAGATGAACATCTCCGCTTCCCCTTCAGTGGTCTTCTTGGGAGACATAGAATACCCGACTGCCATGAGGGAACCACCCTTCCGAAGAAGAAGATAATGATTATCCTCGGAAGATCGTACCACTTCATAACCACGGGAGCGGAAAACCCTCTCCAGGGTCTCAAGTTCTTCCAACATTTCACCCCTTACAACTGGAAGGTAACTAGTGGTATTAAACGTGTCTATGGGGATCAATCATCCAACGAGCCCAGGATATCGATCATGTCATTCTCGACCTTCTGGCGTTTCCCTGAACCGCCCAGTCTGGGAGCTTGTCTCCTTTCTCTTTCAGGAAGTGAAGCGGGCTTTGATCGAGGGATCTCGATATCGAAATCATCATCTGTCCTTTTAAGGTCAAGGACAGGTGCCCTTTTTCCTGAGGGTTCCGCCCTGG
>JAUVBH010000238.1 GCA_030591285.1 Thermoplasmatota archaeon | reverse complement strand
GATTCAGCCAGGTTCTTGCTTCTAATATTGATGTTGATGGGTGGTTCATCACTTTCCCTGGCCTCAGGTTTCAAACTGCAGAGGGTGTTTCTGCTCATCAAGGGTTTTTTTGGAGAGGTCAGAAGAGCCTCTCACCCGAATGCTGTTATTCCACTCAGGAGAGGGGAGGGAAGCTATTCCGAGAAGGCACTGGAATCTGCCAACATGACTTTCTTCTACCTATTCGGGTTGCTTGGGATAACCATAGGAATTGTTCTGATCTTTAAGGGGGAGATGTTCGATGTATTTTCGCTGTGTGTTACATCAATTGCCAATTCCGGGATGGCATTTGGAGAGTTCGGGACACCTGAAGGTGTATCATCTCTAAACGGTTTCTTGAAAATTATGCTCTCTTTCATTATGCTTCTGGGTAGGTTCGAGATCCTTTTACCACTTTATTTCCTCTCCCTCAGGAGCCATCGGTTTGGCGGCTGACCTCGAGTTGTTCCAGGTCCTCTGGAACGAAAACATCCGAAAAAGAGGTGATCGCCTCTTTCATATATTCCTGAAAATGAAGGTCCTTGGTATATCGCGGTGAAGAATGGACAAGTACAAGTGTTCCAACACCTGCTTTTTTTGCAATGTCAGCTGCATCCAGGATAGTTGAATGTCCAACTTCCCGGGCCAGGTCGGTAAGTTCTGAAGTGAAAGTTGCCTCATGCACAAGAATGTCTCCATCCTTGGCAAGTTCGATGATATTTTCAGATGGACCGGTATCTCCGGAGAATATTACAGACCGCCCCTTCCGTGCAGCTCCCAGAACATCCTCTGGTCCCACCATGACCTCTTCACCATTCCTGGAGAAGCTCACCTTCTCACCTTTTTGAAGTCTTCCCCAGAGCTCTCCCTCCGGGATCCCCATTTCCACAGCTACCTTTCTTCTGAACCTGCCTGGTCTGTTCCTCTCATTGATACGATAAGCGAGTGTTGGAACCGAATGAACAGCTTCAACACATTTGACTGTGACATCACAGATGTCAAATGTCTCTCCACCAGTAAGTTCATGGATGTGTGTCTCGAACTTCTCTTTGAAGGGACACATCTCTTTTGCCATTTGCCATGACCGATCCACCCCAACAGGGCCCCAGATGTGCAGATCATCCTTGCGATCGTTCAGGGCCATGGTCTGGATAAGACCAGGAAGACCCAGGAAGTGGTCACCATGGAGATGAGTGAGTAGAATTCCCTTGATCTTCATGGGAGAGACCGGAGATAGGACGATCTGTCGCTGGGTTCCTTCCCCGCAGTCTATCAATATGGTATTACCTCCCCAGGTGAATGCAGTTGACATTGACCCACGTCTTCTTGTAGGCCAACTCCCACCGGTCCCAAGGAAGTCAAGTCTCATTATCGCAGGAACGGGAGATATCCATAATGAAATTTTGGGTGCTCACACCCCTTTAATTATGAAAAAGCAATTGTCCATGGAGTTGATATAATGGTCAAGGTCCGTGTTGATAACCAATTCATAGATCTGAAACCCACCAAGATCATTTGCCTACTGAGGTCCTATGTCGCCCACGCTGCAGAAATGGGTGATGAGGTCCCAGGGAGGCCACGCTTTTTCCTGAAACCCCCATCATCACTGCTTGAAAATGGTGGGTCCATTGTGATCCCCGAGGGAGTTGAGGAACTTCATCATGAGGTAGAGCTCACAATCGTCCTTTCCAAAGGTGGTAAGGATATTTCGGTAGAGAGTGCCATGGACCATATTGGACTTTTCCTCCCAATGCTGGACATTACTGCAAGGGATCTTCAGAAAGAAGTTAAGGGGAAGGGACTTCCATGGGCAGAAGCCAAGGGTTTCGATACATTCGCTCCAGTTGGGCCCCAGGCAAAGTCTCCAAAGGATTTTGATTGGAAGGGAAAGAGAATTTGGTTGGAAGTAAATGGGGAGGTCAAGCAGGATAGCAATACTGACCTCTTGATTTTCTCACCGGCCAGAATAATATCGGATATTTCCAGGATCATGACACTAGAAGCTGGTGATATTATCATGACCGGCACCCCTGCCGGAGTTGGACCTTTGGATCGAGGAGACAAGGTAACCGCTGGAATAGAGGGGATCGAACCATTGGAGTTCAATGTGATATAACTCTGGTCACATGTTACCATCAATAATATAAACGTACTACTGAATGACACATCGTCATGAAGAGCGTAGTGGCATTGATCATTGTACTGATCCTGGGCGGGGCGCCTATCAATGGAGATTCCCACCAACAAGCAGCGGTCAGTATGGATGATGTCACCATGGACATAGGTTCTGATTGGCTTTTACTGGTTTACATGGCAGGAGACAATAACCTGGGCCGTGAGAACTACGAATGGGGAAATGCAGTGAAGATGGACCTTGAGGAGATGGAAAACACCATGCCATCATCCGGGGTCGAGATCCTCGCCCTGGCCGATATGGAGGGTCCCAACAACACCTATCTGTATGATCTTGAAAGAGCTCCAGCCAGAGGTGTGAATTCACCAACTATCAACCTCTCCGAGGTCAATCCTTCGTGGACCGATGAGATCGATATGTCCGATTGGAGGACATTGAGGGATTTCCTCGTTTATTCTCTGACGGGACGTACAGCAGAGAATATCATGTTCGTCCTGTGGAACCATGGTGCAGGTTGGTATTCAGGCTCCTCGACCACCATAGGATCCAGAGCAGAAGCCCCATCGAAAGGATTTGCCCTGGATACCAACTCAGGTGGGGCGATGTTCCTGGATGAGTTCAGGGACGCATTCATGGAATCCGAAGACGATCTGGGTTCCCTGCACATGGACCTCATCGGATTTGATACCTGTTCCCAGGGTATGATGGAGGTCTATTACCAGGTTGCACCGTGGTTCGATCTCGCCATAGGTTCCGAAGATGAACAGCCGTGGTATGGTTACAATTACACTTTCGTTTCCGAGATGGGTGGTGTTGACCCATTGACACCCGAAGAACTTGGAAGTTTCATCATTCAGGAATTCAAAGACCAATATCAGATCTCAGGTGAGTACGCATATGCATCCATTGCCCTGGTGGATCTGAGTATATTGCGAAACCAGCTCACACCGCTTTTAGACGATCTTTCCATGAACCTCATTGAGAGAATGCACCAAAGCGAGATAGTTCTCAACCATAAGTTCGGGGCGATCAGAGGTCGAACCGAGTTGCTGGGATTCGAGAACATAGATCTGGGACATTTCCTGAAGAACCTAAAAGAGAGTGATATTCAGGATGTGATCAGGGTGAATGCTACGTTGGTCCTGGAAAAATATGATGAAACCGTTCTGGATGAATGGCACCAACCTGGCGGTAGGAATCCATTTGCTTCAGGTATCTCGATATACCTCCCACCGAAAGGGAGCTTCAGGACCGATTATGACGGTAGTGTCGGTTTCCTGAACTTTTCAGCTGAATCATTGTGGGATGATATGATCCATGAATTCCATGACCCCGTCCAGAGGGTCAAGATCGATCTTTCAATAAATTCACTGGATGGAGATGAGGTTGTTGATGATGTGACCATCGTTGCAACGAACCCACAGGTCGAAGACCCCATAAATGGAGCCCGTGTCTATATTGACAGATCATTCTCCATGGTGACCAATGATATCGGTGT
>JAUVBH010000146.1 GCA_030591285.1 Thermoplasmatota archaeon | reverse complement strand
TTTTTCAATGGGACAGATATCGCTGATCAACAATGAAATGATCTCAGAAGATTATGGGGTCTTCTCAGGGTTATATAGTTATTTTGGGTATGATCTATGGGATAATTCAACAGCGACCTTCGGATCATTTCTTTATAACAACAATAGGATCTATTCAAACGGTACAGGTTTCTCGTTCAGTGGTTGGATGTTCCTTGGTAGTTTTCTTTATGATGATAGCAAGGTGGAAATGAATGATCTTCAGATCAATGATAATTTTATTGTTTCTGTGAATATGGGGGTGTATTTCTCCATGTTTTCTTATCTTGGTTACTATCTTTATGAAGATTCCGTATTCGAAATTGGTAATATTTTGATTGAAAGGAATATCGTGACATCAGAAGAAAATTATGGCCTGTATTTCGATCAATTTGGTTACTACGGTAACAATCTTTTGGATAATTCGACTTGCACTATAGGTTCAATAATCATTTCTGAGAATGGTATCACATCATATTTGGGATCGATATTCATTGGCAGGATCGAATTCATTGGTCACTATGTCGACAGCTGGTCTCAGGTTCGATTTGGAGGGATCTCCATTTCCAGAAATGATATCGACAGCAAGGGTATCGGGATCCATGTGTCTGTGATCCATTATTTGGGATATTATCTCCTTCAAAAAGGAAATGCTGCTATTGGACAGATCGAGATCGCGTATAACGAGATGATCACTGATGGCAATGGAATAATGTTCGATAATATCAATTATATCGGATTTGAACTTTTTAGTGACTCATGGATGAAGATGGACGGTTTCATAATTTCTGATAATGTCATTTTCTCAAATGGAACCGGGATCCTGGGAACTCAAATATCTGGACTTGGTATGAACAATCGTGACAGAGCTTCCACCCAAATTGATGATTTTGAGATCCTGCGAAATGAGATCCATGCTGATATGGGTGGCATCTACTGGCATTCCTATTCATCAAATGGTATTCTTAATGAAGATAATTCCAGGGTATATGTCGGGAATTTCAGTGTTTCAGAGAACGATATTGATGCCGGGAAAAATGGCCTTTACATACAGATCCTTGATAATCTTGGCGCATCGAATTACAATGAAGCAGAGGTCACCATCGGGTACCTACAATTCAATGATAATGTGATAACTTCGGATACTGGATTCGGAATCCATCTGGGTAATGTCAATATGTGGGGAAGTTACAACCTTCAAACCTCATTGGTAACTATCATGGGACTTGATATCTCCAGAAATGAGATCACTTCCTTCTTCTCGGCAATACACGTTTTCCAGATCGAAAACCTTGGATACGCAATTCAGAATGAAGCCAGTTTCACTGTTGGTCCAATTACGATCAATGAAAATGATATTGACAGCAATGATGAGGGATTGATGATCATATTCAATACCCTCGGCTCCTCATCTGTTGGGGATCCAACTATCACGTTAGAATCTATTGAGATATCTGGAAACACCATTGACTCAGATGATGGCATCGTCTTTGGTATGAATGTAGGGTCTCCCGGTGACAATGTCAAGCTGAACATTGGGGAGACCATCATGTCTGATAATCTTGTTTGGACCACGGATCAATATTCGATCATACTTGCCTATATGGTGTCCCTTACCGACCAGGTGAGAATGAGCATGGGGGTGATCCAGGTCGAATGGAATAATATTCAGGGTTCAGATGGAAACGGGATAAACATTATTCAAAAGGTCACTACCAGCGGTACTTCTTCAACAGATTTCGAGGACATCACAATATTTGCCAACAACATCGAAGAATGCTCAACCGGTCTATCGCTCAATGGAACCAAGGGAGTGGTGGCGTATGGTAACAATTTCATTAACAACGGCAATGACACCGATATTTTCGATACAACCATTAAATGGATATCACCGGCCCCGATCTGGTATAAACATGGAATGAGGAACTATACCAGTTATGTCGGAAATTATTGGGACAGCTACACAGGGTCGGATGATAATGACGATGGCATCGGGGATATACCATACAATACCGACAACGGGATGGATACACATCCATTGATCTCAGAAGTAGAGAACCACCTTCCCCCATGGAACGATATAACTCCACCTGAAGTCTCAATCATATCCCCTGCGAATGGAACAGCTATCAATACCACATTCGCTTCCATCACATGGATGGGGACCGATGATCTCCTGGGGATCGATCACTATGAAGTGAAGCTCAATAACGGTTCCTGGGAGAATGTCAACATGGACACCTCTTACAGGTTCGAAGACCTTGATCCGGGCCACCACATGCTTTCGGTCAAAGCGGTCGATAGAGCTGGAAATATTGAGACCGATGATATCGAGGTAATTGTCGATATAACCGATCCTGAGCTTTCGATCACCCATCCACAAAACGACGGTTTTGTGAACACTACATCGGTCATGATCGAGTGGGATGGAATGGATGCTCTATCCGGTATCGACCATTACTCTGTAAAGCTGGACAATGGCTCCTGGTTCGATGTGGGTACAATGACGGGGTATCTGTTCTCGGATATCTCGGAATCAGACCACTATGTCGAGGTGATGGCCTATGATGTTGCCGGAAATTCTATCATGGCCCACAGTGAATTCGAGGTGGATCTGACCTTACCAACCCTTGACATATTGTATCCCACGATCGGTCTATATGTAACCACCAATTCAATATCGGCGGAATGGACCACTGATGATCTGGTTTCAGGGATCGGGGAGAACTGGATCAAGTTCGACAACGGTTCATGGGTGTCAACTGGATTGGCAAATGAACATATGTTCCAGGACCTGACAAAGGGGATGCATGAGATATCCATCAAGGTGCAGGATACCGCCGGTAACTATATCGTTCAAAGCATGGAATTCGAGATCGGAGATCCTGTAAAGGTTCTGACAATAGTAGAACCCCTGGAGGGGTCCTTCGTTGCTGAAACATCTGTTGAGATCACCTGGACAGTGCTGGGAACAACCTACAAACCAATGATGTTCCAGGTTAGACTTGACAGTGGTGTATGGGAGAATCTATCACTGGTGCTCACAAAGACATTCTCGGACCTGCCAGATGGTCTGCACACCGTTGAGGTCAAGTTTACGGATGCAGGAGGAAATATTGCAACTGATATGGTCTCCTTCCTAGTGGATACCACCGAGCCTACACTCCTGAGCATATCTCACAGCGGCGAGAACACGCCCCCTGGAGATCCCATCATTCTGGAATTCTCCGAGAAAATGGATCATACTGCCTTCATCACCAAGTTGAATGATAATGTTGTCACTGGAGTGATCGATGACTTCGGTACCAAACTATCAATAAGTGTGGAAATGGAACCCGGAGAGACCATGATCCTTGATATATTCGGAAAGGACCTGGCTGGCAACTCACTTCATGTGAACAGAACTTTCAATACTGCAGATAAGGGAACGATCTTGGGAAGACTCATTGATCCTGATGGAGATCCCATCACCAACGCGAAGATCACCGTTGACACCGGTGAAGAGACCTACACCGATCAGAATGGTGAATTCTCCATGGAAGTTCAACCAGGTACGAGAAAGGTCACGGTCTTTGACGAGGATGGGAATGAGCTCACCGAGTTTGAAATAGATGTTGAAGCTGGTAAGGAGATCACTCCAACGGCATATCTCTCTGTGGAAAGACACGAGGATGAGAAAGGCTCACTACTCTGGTTGTGGATCCTCATTGCTGTAATTCTGGCCCTGGCGATGATCGGAGGAATTTTCTTCTATATGTCCAGAAAACCATCGGAAGAAGACGATGAGGAAGACGAGGATGACTACGACGATGATGATGAGTACGACGATATTGAGTTCGAAGATGATTGGGAATAAGAGTGAACAGATCGATCAAAGCTGTGAAAGGAGAGCAGAAGCTTTCTTGGCCGCTTTCTTGAATCCGGTCTTCTGAGCCCGTTTCTGAATGGTCCCGAGCAACTTACGTGCTTTCTTGTCATCTCCGGTTCCCAGAAGGATCTGGACCCTTCTCAATGAAACAACCAAGGATCCGTTCCTGTCCCCTCTGGACCATGAGATCTTCTCAAAGCTCTCCAGTAGTGGAACTATCAGACCAGGGTCCTTCAACTCATCCGCGATCTTATCCAGATATACGATAGAGTTCTTCGGTTCCAGATTCTGCATTATGGCATCTGCAAGATCCATTGATGAACTCTTGATACTGCCTGGATCAAAATGAAGGGCATGCTCGAACATCACCTTTCTGCATTGAAGCCTCAAGGTCCTTACCCCTTCGTTACTGCTTTTCACCTCATCCAATCCCTTTGACACTCTTTTCAGGATCCCCCGGGCTCCTTTCCGGTCCCCCCTCTCATTTTCGACCTTATACAGATCCAGCAGGACCTGGAGTGCTCCTATCCTGTCTCCGATCTCCTTGAACCATGTGTAGGAGTCATTCAGGTCAAGATATGCCTCTTCGAGGTTTCCAAGCCTCATCCAGCAGTTTCCAGTTCTCCTTTTCAACTTACCTCTGATCGATGGAAGCCTTGGTTGGCAAGAAGATGCAGCTGAAAGGTAGATCTTGGCCTTGTTGTGGTTCCTTTTTGTTATGTAGATGTCTGCGATCGACGCTTCCACGAACGCTTTTGATGCAGGGTCTCCGCTCTCTTCAAGGAGGCCCCTTGCTTCTTTCAGCGTCTTCAGGGCTTTGTCAAGTTCTCCCCTGTCAATGTAAGCCAATGCAAGATTGTTAAGAGCCTTACCCAGTCCAGATCTGTTCCCGTATTTTCTGTTATAAGCTACATTCTTGATCTGGGCTTCCAGTGCTTCGGTTGGGACCCCTTTCGATCGGAAGATCTCCCCTGACCGATACAATATCCGGGATACAAGGGAAAGAACCTCGGTCCTTTTCGTATCATCTTTCAATCTTTCCAGTGACCGATCACATACCTCAAGCGCCCTCTTGAGCTTCCCTTCCGCTGCGTCTATCTCCCCTTCCCTGAGGTTAAGGTCAGAGAACAGGATCAGATATCTGACCATGTCCTGGTCCTTCAGTGAGAATGGATCTATTCTGGGTACATGGGTG
>JAUVBH010000220.1 GCA_030591285.1 Thermoplasmatota archaeon | reverse complement strand
TGGTGAAGCTGATAATGAGTTTGGATCGGAGATCGGTGCTTCCATAAAGATCAGATCGTTCTTGTTGGGTGCCTCGACCTGGATAGTTGAAAAGACCACGATCAATCTCTGTTTCCACGATCGGAGGGTCGCATTGATAACATCGCATTTGCCATTCAAGATGGTGATAGGGGGTGACCAGGATTCCCCACCATTTGATGAATTCACGAAATTTAGTTGTATATTGATACCAGCCCGTTGGGAATAGATCATGAAGATATTTTCCCCGTCGACCAGAATGGTCCTTGAAGTAGGATTTCCTCCCAACGGAACAATTTTGTTCGATGAATAGTTGAAGATCATCTCGGGAGGTCTGAGATCATTCTGGATAACACCGCCTTGGAGATACACTCCTTCAATTTCCGATACGAAAGAGGCATCTTCAAATTCATCGATGAACATGGTATTTCCCAGATCGAGTCCATTTCTAACGGTATCTGATCCCGAACCATTTGATCCAGATCTTGTAAGCTCGGCTTCTTTCAAACCGATCTTCACTTCCTGTGATGCAGTATCAGCAAGATCATCGAGAGGGCTAGTATGTTGAAAATTCGAAGAAAAATTTAAACTTGACAGCATCAGAACTGTCAAGATGAGGATTGAAAGTGTCCTCTTGAGATCATATTGTATTGAATTCTTCTTCATGGAACTACAATTACAGTTGGATTGTCAGTATATAAACTCAAGTTCATTTTTCTGATATTCTCACACAAATATAATAACAATGTTGTCCGAAAGGCTTCTTAGGAGAACATGTGGTGGGGTTCAGCTCCCTTTGCCTCATCTTTTCTCTCCATTGTCTTGATGAGAGCATCATCCATATCCTCCTTCCTGATGGAGGCATGTTTTCTCCTTATCGCGAACATACCGGATTCCGTGCAGAGGTTGCGTAGATCCGCTCCAGACATCTCTTCTGTCTTTTCAGCGATAATGTCAAGGTCCACCCTCTTTGCCAGTTTCATACCCTCGGTATGGATAGAAAGGATCTTTCTCCTTCCTTTTTTATCCGGTAGTGGGACATTGATGATCCGATCGAACCTGCCAGGCCTCAGAAGTGCTTCGTCAATTATGTCCTTTCGGTTCGTCGCTGCCATTATACCTATATCATCCAAAGGATGGAATCCGTCCATCTCCGCGAGGAGCTGCATCAATGTTCTCTGAACTTCACGGTCCCCGGTTGTATCCATGCCAAGCCTTTTCGCACCGATAGCATCCAGTTCATCGATGAAGATGATGCAGGGTTTCTTCTCCCTGGCCATCTGGAAAAGCTCCCTTACCAATCTTCCTCCTTCACCTATGAACTTCTGCACAAGTTCTGAGCCCACAAGTCTGATAAATGTGGCTCCAGTGGAGTTGGCAACGGCTTTGGCAAGAAGTGTCTTTCCGGTTCCGGGTGGTCCAACAAGGAGCACCCCGTTGGGAGGTTTTATCCCTATCTTTTTGAACAATTTCGGTTCTGTCAGGGGAAGTTCCATAGCTTCCTTCAATTCCACTATAGAATCCTCAAGACCACCAACATCGTCGTATGAGACAAGAGGCTTTTCGATCAGTTCCGACCCCATGATGATGGGATCTTTCCCCTGGGATAGAAGCCTCATTACCACCAGGTTGTTACGATCTAGACCGACCCTGCTGCCTATCTTCAGGTCATCGGTGATTATGTCATTGGAGATGGTTGTGATGAAGGTCTGGCCTGTTCCGTTCTTGATTATGATCTCGGAGCGGTCTATGACCTCCAGGACCTCACCGATAAGCATGGGGGGTTTCATTATGTCATCAAGCTGCTTCTTGAGAAGGTTCCGTTCTCTTCTGAGCATGTTGACCTCATCATAGGCGCCAGCAAGCTCTCTTTTGTAGGCTTCCCTCTCCAGGTTGGAAGTATATTCCATTGACCTGATCTGACCCTTGAGGATCTTGATCTCCTCCCTAAGGGAATCGATCTCCATACGGAGGTCAAGCTCACTACTTTCACTACTGACGGTCTCTATGACCTTCTTACCATCCTTGGTGGAAGACATGCCTTACCCCTTATCCATTGTCTAGGTTTCAACAGTAAATATACATTTTGCTACGAAAAATCCCAACTTGTACATATTTTTACCAGTTTTATACAGATGTTGTGAGATACCCGTCTTAGATGACAAGTTTTCCATCTTTCATGATGATCTCCTGGAAGTTTGGTCCGATCACGGTGATGGTCGGAGACCTGATCAGTCCATCGAGATGGATAAGCGCCTTCGCATCATTGTCATAGTTCGCACCTATGGCAATGTGGCATGTTCCGTATACTTTTTCATCTTCCAGCATGTTTCCGATCATGGTCGCCTTGTGATTGAGACCGATACCCAGCTCGCCGAGATTTGCAGTATTGGTCATGTAATGATCAAGTTCCTCTTTGGGCAACTTGCCTTGATCAACGAACTCTGCCGTCCTCTCCCTGGCCCTCTGGATGGTGTCCCTGAGCTTTGCCGCCTCATCTCCACCATGGATACCAGTGACCAGACCTGCATCAACCTCACATTCTATGGGTTTTTTGATGATGATTATACCCTTGTCGGAGGCAATGGAGCCATCAAAGAGGATCTTTCCCCTGGATGAAGCAAGTTCAGGAGAGATGAATGTCTCTCCTGCCGGAAGGTTCCCGCCAGATCCGGGTTCGGAGAATTTCCCATCATCGGATCTTGCCTTCCTCCCCCTGATACCGATATCAAGGTTCGTTCCCGACGGTGCGTCAATATGAACAACTTCTCCACGGTCTAGGACCTCCTTGATCCTGGCACACTCATCCCGTAATTTGGCGTAATCGACCGGGACTGACCTTTTGAATATGTCCAATGTTACCGATGGCGACCAGAAGCTTCTGCTCTTTTTCTCCCCAAGGAGATAGTTGAAGTAATGATCGTAGGTATTGTCACCGGCTTTGATCGGTTCCTTGATGGATGTCTTGTCCTTTCCCAGTTTTTCCTCCGAGATGGAGATCAAGACATCTGGATCCGTCCTCAGGGCTCCAAGAACGGATCCGTTAGCAAAATCAAGCTGGCTTTTTGTAGGCTGGAATAGGATCGTTGTCTCTGCTCCCGCTTCGACAGATGCATCGTAAAGCGCTTTGCTAATTGTCGATACATCAATGGAAGGGTTCGAAACTATCAGGACGGTCTCACCCTCCTTCACTTCCAGAACATTATTGATGGCAACATGGGCAGCATCCAATAGTTCTTTATCCAGCGGAGAGAGCATTTGAGCTTCATCGGACATGTACATAGCCTCCTCTTTGTGTTGATAATAATAAAATGATATAAAAAATAAAAGGAAAAAAGGGAAGAGGTCAGGCCATTAGGCCTTGATCGACCTCTTCCTCTTTGCGAAACCGAACACCATGACCGAGATCATCGCCAAGGCAATTATAGCAAATGCTGGTTCGAAACCTGGTATCGATACACCCTTCTGTCGAACGTATAGTGAATAATCCGCTATATCCGAGACCTCACCCAGACCCTCGGCCTGAGCAGAGATGATCCTTATCTGGATCGTTGTCACGTCGTTCTTCCAGACGTTCCATTTCACCGGTGTGGTGACTGAAACTGTAAGAACCTTTTCCTGCTTCTCCGGGACAGCGAACTTATCCTGTGAAAGCTGGATTGTCCAACCCTTGTCTGCAAGCTCCTTGAGGTTCTGGACCTCGACCCTGAGCCTGTCGTTAGCGTTACCTTCATTGATCAGTCTTAGCCTGAAACCCAATGAAGATCCTGGCTGAACCTGGACATAGGGCTTGTCACAACCAACTGAGAACTGGTAATACTGCTTCACGAAGATGATAGCAGTTGCCGGGGGTATGGTACCACCGCCAGCTCCCGGGCTGTAACTCCATCTCCCTGAAACGGATAGCTGCCCCATGGTTCTCTGTGAGGTCTCGATAGG
>JAUVBH010000047.1 GCA_030591285.1 Thermoplasmatota archaeon | reverse complement strand
ACAAGGTGGACCTTGAAACCCTGATCTGCCATCGAGAGGGCAGAACTCATTCCAGCAACGCCACCTCCCAGGACCAGGGATTCCGGGATGACAGGGATCTTGTGATGCTCGACTGGGACAAGTTCGGCAACCTTGGCAACCCCCATCCGAACTGTCTCCTTGGCCTTCTCCGTTGCAAGTTCGGGATGCTTTCGATGGACCCAGGAGTTCTGGTCCCGTAGATTCACCATTTCGAAGAGATGAGGGTTCAGACCTGCTTCTCTCAGAGTATCCTGGAATATTGGCTCGTGGGTCCTGGGTGTGCAGGAAGCAACGACTATCCTGTTGAGGCCCAGGTCCTGGATCTTGTCCTTGATCCGCTCCAGTGAATCGGAGGAGCAGGTGAAGGTCTCATCATCTGCAAGGACCACATACGGCAGGTTCTTGGTGTTTTCCACAACCTTCTCAATGTCAATTACTCCTGCGATATTGATCCCACAGTGGCAAATGAATACCCCTATCCTTGGGAAATCGTTGTGTACCGACCTCTCCCTTGGATAATCCTTGACAGTTATTTCGGTGTTCCTTGCTTCTGCAATATCCTTTGCAGCTTCTGCCGCTGCGGCAGATGCCTGGGTCACGCTCTCTGGAATGTCTTTGGGTTCGGTCACGGTCCCAGATGCATATACTCCGGCTCTGCTGGTGGATATCGGAGAATATGGTTCTGTCTCGACGAATCCATACCCGTTGAGATTGACATCAAGGGCACCTGCAAGATCGCCCAATGATGCACACGGTTGCAGACCTACTGACAAAACAACCATGTCATAGGTCTCTTTCTGGACCGATCCGTCATCATCGATGAACCTGATCTCGAGGTTCTTTGTCTCCTTATCCTGCTCGATCCTGGGGATCCTGGATCTTCTGAACTTGACACCATATTCGCTCTTGGCCCTCTCGTAGTACTTGTCGAAATCCTTTCCGAAGGATCTCATATCCATGTAATACAGGTGTGTGTCCAGGCCGGGGACATGCTCCTTTGCGATCACTGCTTCCTTGATGGAATACATGCAGCAAACTGATGAACAGTATGGGTTGTTGCAGCTCTCATCCCTGGATCCTACACACTGAAGCCATGCGATCTTTTTTGGTTCTTCTCCATCGGATATCCTCTTGACGTGCCCCCTGTATGGGCCTGATGCAGACAGCATCCTTTCGAACTCGATGCTGGTGAGGACATTTGGATAGATATTGTAACCATAACTGCCACCGGTCGGAGGAACGTATTCATCGAATCCTGGAGACATGATAACAGAGCCGACCTCGATCTTGACCTCTTCGTCTTCCTGATCGTGCATGAGTGCCTTTGGTTCACAGATATCCTCGCAGAACTTGCATGTTCCGTTAACGAAGTAATTACAGGAATCCCGGTCGATCATGGGTACATTTGGTATTGCCTGGGGGAACGGTATGTCAATTGCACCTTTCTGGGCAAGCCCCTCTTCGAATTCGCTTTCCTGTTTGATCGGTTCTCTTGTGGCAATGTCCTTTAGTTCGATCCTGTTGGTGGGACAAACGAATGCACACGCACCACAGACCAAACAGTGATCGGACAATTTATCGAAAGGTGTTCCTATCTTTCTTTTTGTACCTCTGCCGATAAATCCCATGGTGCTGTTGCCGCTCTCCCGGCATACATTGACGCATAGTCCGCACAGAATACACTTGTCATCAACCTCACGATATGTGTCGAACCGGGTGCTTTCAACACCCAGGTCCTTTGCGAAATCCTTCACCTCCTCAGAATCAGGGCACCTTGCCAGATAGAGTTCCATCAGTACCTTCCTGGCTTTAATGACCCGGTCCGATGAGGTCAATACTTCCATACCCTTGGAAACCGGAAGACTGCATGAAGCGGTCATTCTGGTCCTTGTTCCCTGCTTTACTTCCACCATACAGATCCTGCATGCACTGTATGCAGGCATCACAGGATGATGGCAAAGGGTCGGGATATGAATATTATTCCTCTTGGCAACCTTGAGCACTGTGTCGCCGGTCTCTGCTTCGTATTCCTGAGAATCAATGGTGATCATTACCATCTAGACCACCTCCACAGCATCGAAATTGCAGACATCATGACACATTCCGCATTTCACACATTCCTCCGGATCGATGGTGTGCGGTTTCTTGGCAGTGCCCGATATTGCGTTCACCGGACACTTAGTTGCGCAAAGGGTGCAGCCCACGCATTTCTTCTTGTCAATGGAGTAGGTGATCAAAGCCTTGCACACGTGGGCGGGACATTTCTTGTCGATGATATGGGCTTCATATTCATCCTTGAAATATTTCAGTGTGGTCAGGATGGGATTGGGTGCTGTTTGTCCAAGGGCGCATAATGATGCATCCTTCATTACGGATGCAAGTTCTTCAAGAAGCTCGATGTCACCGCCCCTATCTTCTCCCCGTTTAATGCGTTCAAGGATGATGTCCATCTGGACCAGACCTTCCCTGCAGGGGGCGCATTTGCCGCAGGATTCGTCCATAAGGAACTTCACGAAGTAACCTGCAACATCCACCATGCAGGTCTTATCGTCCATGACGATCATCCCACCGGACCCCATCATAGCTCCAGCCTTTGTAAGGCTATCATAATCGATCTTCAGATCGAGCAGGCTCTCGGGAATACAACCTCCCGATGGGCCCCCGGTCTGGATCGCTTTGAACTTATTTCCGTTTGCGATCCCACCGCCAATGTCGAAGATCATCTCTTTGAGAGTGATCCCCATGGGAACCTCCACTAGTCCGCTGTTGTTGGATTTCCCCACCAAAGAGAAGAGCATCGTTCCCGTGCTGGTCTCAGTTCCTACCTTGGAGTACCAGTCAGCTCCCTTGTTCATTATTAGTGTCACGTTGGCCCATGATTTGACGTTGTTGATGTTCGTTGGTTTTTCCCAGAGACCGCTCTGTGCTGGGAATGGCGGCCTGGGCCTGGGTTCTCCGGCCCTTCCCTCGATAGAGGCCATCAATGCGGTCTCCTCACCACAAACAAAAGCTCCAGCGCCTTCGTAAACCTCCAGCTCGAAGCTCATGCCTGAGCCCAGGATATTCTCTCCCAGGAGTCCAATATCTCTGATTTGAGTGAGGGCGTTCCTTATGGTGCGGACGGCTAGCGGATATTCCTTCCTGATGTAGAGATATCCCTTACTGGCTCCGATCGCGTAAGCTCCGATAAGCAATCCCTCAAGGACAGAATGGGGGCTTCCCTCCAGAAGGTTCCTGTCCATGAACGCACCAGGATCTCCCTCGTCACCGTTGCAGATGATGTACTTAATGTCACCTTCTGCTTTTCTTGCGAACTCCCATTTCATACCGGTGGAGAAACCAGCTCCCCCTCTTCCTCGGAGACCGGAGCTTTTCACCTCTTCTATGACCTTTTCCGGGGTCATATTCAGAGCTTTCATATAAGCCCTGTAACCTCCAATTGCAAGATAATCCGAAATTGAGTTCGGGTCCAGGTTCTCGGTATTCCCGGTGATCATTCTTTTCTGTTTATTGTAATACGGAAGTTCTTCCATCTTTGAGATGGTCTTTCCTGCAGGATCCTTCCAGAGGAGTTCTTCGACAATTTTACCTTTCTTCACGGTCTTCTGGACGATCTCCAGAACCCTTGCAGGGTCCAGATCAGGATACAATACTCTCTCCGGGAGGATCAAGATCATAGGTTCCTGCGAGCAGTAACCAATGCAGCCTGTGGCTCTGACCTTAACATCCTTCAGGCCTTCTTTTTCAACAGCTTCATTGACAGCTTTGAGTATGTTCCCCGCGCCCCTTGCATTACCGCAAGTGCCCCCTGGGACGACAATGGTCTTCCCCTTCCAACCCCTTTTCTCCTTCTCCAGCCTATCAATTAATTGCTCCAGTTCCTTTACTGATGAGATCTTCTTCAGGGGGCTCATTTCTTCACCCCCTCTGGTTTGGGAATTGGTTTTGCGATCCCACTCTTGAAATCCTCGATAAGGTCTCCGAACTTCCCAGGGGTGACCATGTGGTATTCATCATCCATGACCACAACGGGACCAAGGGCGCAGGTTCCGAGGCAGTTCACTGTTTCCAATGTGAACATGCCGTCCTTTGTCGTTTCGCCCGGTTCGATACCAAGGCTTAGCTTGATCTCATCGAGGACCCTGGGCGCCCCTCTTACGTGACAAGCTGTTCCCAGGCAGACCTTGATCGTGTGTTCCCCTCGGGGGGTGAGTGTGAAAGCAGTGAAGAAGGTAGCAACATTATAGACCTGTGAAAGGGGAACGTCCAGGACCTGGGAAACGTATCTGATCACCATTTCTGGAAGATGGTTGAACACCTCGTTGAGGTCCTCAAGGACAGGAACCAGTGAACTTTCATCCTGAGGATGGTTGGAGATGACCTCGTCCACCTTTTTGACATCCTCGTCATTCATCTCGGTCCGAACATCCTTCTCTTCAGGCAGTTGTGGGACAAATCTTACGGGGCAGATCTCCACGCAGTCACCACAGGCCGTACAAAGCTCCTCATCGACGGATCTGGCCTTTCGGTTCACAGTTACAACAAAGTTACCGGGCTCTCCTTGAAGACCCTTCACTTCTGATGCTGTCATCAACTTTATGTTCGGATGCCTGCTGGTAGCCACCAGTTTTGGCGCAAGGATGCACATGGAGCAATCGTTGGTCGGGAATGTCTTGTCCAACTGGGGCATCGCACCTCCGATAGACTGGTTCTCATCGACCAGATACACTTTAAATCCCGCATCTGCAAGGTCAAGTGAGGACTGGATCCCAGATATTCCACCACCTACGACCATGACAGATCCTTTCTTGGAGGTGTTCTTTTTCACAGCTGCTTCCTCTCCAGATATTGCCGCCACTTCAGACCACCTCGTCTATCATTCTGATCAATTGCTGTTTCGTGTAATTCTTGTGCGTGCAAGCATTGGATGGACAAGCTGAGATACAGGCCCCGCATCCTGCACACAGAGCTTCATCGACATCAGCGATCCCCGTCACCTCATTGAGGGTACGGGCAGAGTAGGCACATACTTCGACACACACTCCGCATCCTACGCATATCTCGGGATCGACCCATGCTATCAATGGATCGTTCTCTAGCTCATCTTTGGTGAGAATAGCTGCAGCTCTTGAAGCGGCTCCGCTGGCCTGGGCGACCGTATCAGCAATATCCTTGGGTCCCTGGGCGCAACCGGCAATGAATATGCCGTTGACGAATGTGTCCATGGGTCTAAGCTTCGGGTGTGCCTCGAGAAGGAACCCGTCACCGCTTCTGGATAAACCAAGTATCCGTGAGAATTCCTCCGAGTCTGCTCTGGGGACCAGTGCAGGGACCAGGACCACCATCTCGGTCCCGATCTCGAAGAGCTTGTTCGTAGTTGTATCGAAAATATCGATGGTGACGTTTTCCGGGTGCACCCGGACCTCGGAGGGTCTCCCTCTGAAGAAATTCACACCTTTTCCGCGGATCGTTCTGTAGAACTCCTCGTATCCTTTACCAAAGGACCGGATATCTGTGTAGCATATATTGATCTCAACATCGACTCCCAGTTTCTCCCTGAGAAGATACACATGCTTCAATACCGACATGCAACCTATCCTGCAGCACCAGGTGCACTTTGTCTCATCCCTGGAGCCAGCGCAAAGTATGAATGTAACAGATCTCGGCTTCTCTCCCGAAGAAAGCAAGACGACATCTCCCTCGGTCGGTCCGGAGGTACTTATCAACCTCTCGAGTTCCAAAGTGGTGATCACATTCTTTGATCTGGTGTAACCATATTCGAACAGCTTCTCAGGGTTCAGAAGGTCATACCCTGTCGCCACAATAATAGTGCCGACATTGAGCTCCACCTCCTCGTCGGTCTGGGTGAAATCGATGGCATCCGGTTCACAGGCTTTTACGCACAGAGGTCCATCTCCGCATTTGCCGAACCGGAGCATGAGACAGTGATCAGGATCGATCGTGGCCTTCAGCGGGATGGCTTGTGGGAATGGAATGTAAGCTGCACTGCGTTTTCCAAGTTCCAGATTGAAGGTGTCGGGAACATGTCCGGAGATCCTGCAGGCAGTTGTGCAGTCGAAGCAGCCGTTGCATATGTCCAGGTCAACGTACCTCGCCTTTTTCTTTACCTTCACCTTGTAATTACCAACACTTCCTTCGACCTTTGTGACCTCTGAGTAGGTCATCAATTCAATGTTGGGGTGGTTCTTGACCTCCATCATCTTCGGTGTTAAGATGCAGGAAGAGCAGTCCAGTGTGGGGAATGTCTTATCAAGCTGTGCCATCCTGCCACCGATGGTGGGTTCCTTTTCCACAAGATAGACCTTGAAGCCGTCATCAGCTATGTCCAGAGCTGATTGAATGCCTGCGATCCCAGCGCCGATGACAAGAGCTTCATGGGTTACCGGTGTCTTTGATTTCTCCAGGGATTCCAGAAGAGAGGATTTTGCCACGGAGGCCCTTACCAATATCTTCGCCTTCCTGGTGGCCTCATCTCGGTCCTCATGAGCCCAGGAGCATTGCTCGCGGATGTTCGTGATCTCGACATTAAAGGGGTTGATCCCTCCATCCTCTGCAACGTTCTTGAACGTGTGTTCATGCATTCTGGGTGAACAGCTAGCGACCACAACTCCATCCAGATCATACTCCTTGATGGAATCTTTGATCAACTTTCCTCCCGGGTCGGAACACATATACTTGTAATCTTTTGCAAACACTACCCCGTCCAGCTTGGAAGCATATTCTGCCACTTCCTTCACATCGACCTTGGAGGCGATATTCACACCACAGTGACAGACAAAAACACCGATCCTCTTCAAGACCCCACCCCCTGGTCTCCCTCGAGGACCTTTTCTACAGGGCTAAGGTTCAGGTCCAGGGCGAGCTTGTCCTCCTCCACGCCGAAAGCGAGTCCTATCAGCTGCGTGAGATAAAGGACAGGTACGTTGAGTTTTGCTCCAACGGTCTCCCCGGCCTTTTTTTGTTTTGAATCATACATCTTATGGCACCATGGGCAGGAAAGGGCCATTCCACTGAAGCCCTGCTCCTGGATGGATTGCAGCTTCTGCCCTGTCTTTGTCAGGGAGGTCTCCGGGTGAACGGGAAGCAAAGGACCACCGCAGCAGTCGAGCTTCTCAGCGTAGTCATCTGCCTTTGCCCCAAGCACTTCAAGGATGTTTTCCATCTTCTGGGGGTTTTCGGAGTCCACCGGCCTCCCCAGTTCGGATGGGCGGAATAAATGACAGCCATAATGAGTGGCGAAATTGAGATCAGAAAGAGGTTTGACAACCTTCTCCTTTATTGCATCGAGACCGATCACATCATGGAGCAGATCGATCACATGGAACAGCTTCGATGTTCCTTTGTAGACCAATCCCTCGCCTGCAAGCTTGGAGTTGATCCTCTCTTTCATCTTCGGGTCCTCTCTGAGTATTTTCTTTGTCTCACTAAGAGCAAGGTGGCACATCGGGCATGGGATCAAAATGTCCAATCCTTCCTTTTCACATATGGCTAGATTTCTTGCTGAAAGGGTAAGGGTCAGCATCTGGTTGATGCTTTTTAGGGGCTCTCCACAGCATGAGAAACCCTCAAGGTCCACTAACTCAACTCCAAGGAGTGGGAGCGTGGATCTCATTGAAACCTCGTATCCATATTGCTCTGTGGGCATGAGGCAGCCGGGATAAAGTGCATACTTTGTCATGTCCGTTCACACCTTCTCCATAGCTACTGTCATGATCGTCTGCTGGAACTTTGCAGGGTCCTTAGGTTTGGAACAGGGGGGTAGGCCGGCTTGCTCTCTTGTCTTTGTCTCGCCTGCCCGGGTTGGAACGGTCTGGATATCCTGGATCAATCCAATTCCCATTGCCGATTGAAGCATCGCAGTAAAATCTCCAGGTACCTGTTTCCCACTGGCAACTGCAAGGTTCTTCAAGGTGAACAGAATGTTTACAGGGGCAACTTTCTGCGGGCATCTCTCCTTGCATTTGAAACAGCTCATACAAGTCCAGATCATATCTGAGTTGATCATCTCATCTATGAGGCCTCTCTTCAACAATGCGACTATCTTGTGCGGTTCCAGTTCAAGCAGTTTATGCGCTTCACACCCTGAGGTGCATTTTGCGCATTGGTAGCAGAAATCGGAAACCTCCTCCTGAAGCTTCTGGAGCCTCTCGTTGATCTCCTTCCTCTCGGCTACCTGTGCCTCCGCCCTGGAGGTCAGATCTGTTATGCTCATGGGATCCCCCTGTAGATTATATCGATGAGCAGTAGGTTGGATGCATCACATTTTCAGTTTGATAGCATCGATAAGTTTGGGTATGACCTGATACAGGTCTCCCACTATGCCGTAATCGGCAGAGTTGAATATGGGTGCATCTGGGTCTTTGTTGATCGCGACGATCACACCGGAATCCCTCATTCCAGCAACATGCTGGATCTGTCCTGAGATCCCGCAGGCGATGTACAGCTTTGGTTTGACCTTATGACCGGAAAGTCCGATCCAGTGGTCTTCTGATAGCCACTTGAGGTCGGCTGCTATCGGTCTGGAACAACCAAGGGTGTTGCCATTGATGACCTCAGCCAGTTCGGAGATCAATTTAAGATCATCACTTCCCTTGAATCCCCTGCCGCAGGATACGATTATCTCTGCATCCTCGACATTGGTTCCTTCGGACTTCATCTTCTGGACATCGACGATCTTGGAACCGTAATCCTTCAGGTCCATTTCCTTGCTGACAACCTCACCGGACCTTCCTGCATCCGCAGGAAGAGGATCAAAGACCTT
>JAUVBH010000309.1 GCA_030591285.1 Thermoplasmatota archaeon | reverse complement strand
TGTGGATCTTGAAGATCTCTTTTCTGGAAGCGAGATCAGGCAAAGGTATCTCAATGATCCTATCCAGGCGGCCGGGTCTGAGTATGGCCGGATCCAGGATATCAGGTCTATTGGTAGCAGCGATGATCCTGACGTCTCCCAGATTGTCGAACCCATCCAGTTCTGCAAGAAGCTGGATCAAAGTTCTATGGACCTCCCTGTCAGCAGAAGTTGAAGAATCTGTCCTACGGCCTGCAATTGAATCTATCTCATCAAGGAAAAGGATACTTGGTGCCCTCTCTTTTGCCAGCTGGAACAGTTCCCTGACCATCCGGCTGCCTTCACCGATGTATTTCTGAACTAGCTCCGATCCGACCATTCTCAGGAATGTGGCCTTTGTCTCCCTTGCGATCGCTTTTGCAAGCAAAGTCTTTCCGCATCCAGGAGGACCAATGAGAAGAACACCTTTGGGGGGATCGATACCAACATCTCTGAAAAGGTCCGGTCTCAAAAGGGGTAGTTCTACAACCTCCTTCAATTCCTGGATCTGGGGTCCCAATCCTCCAATGTCTCTAAAACTCACACTCGGTCTCTCATCTATTTCGGAGGCTCCCACTAGCGGATCCTTCGAGGAAGGCAGGACCGCTGTAACCGACATGGAATCCTTGTTCAGGGATACTCTCGCTCCTATTGTTAGGTCCTCCATTTCAACGGATGAGAGGATCTTAACAACAAATGAAGGGCCCCCAGAAGTTGAAACAACTATCTGGTCATCTGTGTATTGATCGACCACTGTCCCCACAATGAGGGGGGGAGATTTCATTCTATTGAGTTCTCCGTTAAGGAGCATTACCTTGTTCTGAAGTCTCATAACTTCATTTTCCAGATAGCGTTTCTCTTCAGACATTCTCATGGATTCCTTTTTCCAGGGATTTCCGTCACTGTCCCATTGGACCTTAGAGAGTTCCTCTTTGATCCATTTCTTTTCTGTATCGTCATCTTCGTTGTCCCACCATGGATCCTCGGTGTCAGATTCCACTTTATCTTCTATTTCAAAGATAATATCCTCCTGGGGTGCATCTATTGGTTCTTCGATAACGATGTTCTTTTTCTTGGGATCAGCCTTCTTCTTTCCCATCGTTTTTTCCTCAATATGCAATCTGATAGCTTCTCTAATAATATTTTCCTCTAAATCTACATTTCACCCGATAAAGCCAGGACAAGGTTTAATTAGCATTCACAGGTTTTTGGATTGGGTGTAGCTTTGTACGAAGCAGTCCTGGCCGTCAATCTTGTGGATAGTTGGGTGGGGAAGATCTCCAACCAGCTCCCAGTCTCAGTTAACATTGTGGATACAATAGCATTTGGTGATGAAGGTGTCCAGGATCTAGCTGAGATAAGGCTGAACGGCACAGATCCCGATCTTATCGAGAAGGTAATATCAGGATTCGATCACATTGATTTCGTTAAGGCAAGCAAGATCGACCAGGATAAAGTGATCGTGATCGTTGGGACCAAGGGCTGTGGCGGCTGCAGGTCCATTGTGGAATCCGGTTGTTTTCTCGTATCTGCTTCAACAGATGATCAGGGATGGGTAGAGTGGAAATTGATCATAAATGAGAAACTTCAGCTGCAGAAACTGGTTGAAGCGCTTAGTGGTCGTGGGATCGATAGTAGATTGATCTTGATCCAACCTATGGATGACAGAGAATCCTTGACCCCAAGGCAGGAAAAGATCATCAAAACGGCCCTTGAGAGAGGGTACTATGACTTCCCGAAACGGATCGGGATCAGGGAGCTTGCAAGGATCTTTGGTATCTCCACAGCTTCTGTTTCGGAAACCCTCAGAAGAGGTCAGAAGAAGATAATCGAGCACTACTTTAAACAAAAAGGTGATTAGGAAAAACACCCGGTCTTTGCCGAAGGTTAACATGTAGAGGTGTGAATCTTTTATACACAATCGTCATTGCAAGTAGCGTAAGCTAAAAACAGGTGGTTTAACGTGAAAAGGGTTTATCTGGATTCTAACTCAGCGATGCCGACAAGAAAAGAGGTTATCGATGAGATGATGCCTTATTTCAGTGACCACTATGGAAACGCTTCCTCGATACATGATCTTGGCAGAGAACCCAGGAGAGCTCTGGAGAATTCCAGGGAGAAGGTTGCAGCACTGATAGATGCGGAACCCATCGAGATAATATTCACCTCGGGAGCAACAGAATCGATCAATCTTGCCCTCAGAGGTCCAATGCCTTTCAGGGATCGTCAC
>JAUVBH010000127.1 GCA_030591285.1 Thermoplasmatota archaeon | reverse complement strand
GCTTGCAGCCTGTATAGGTATGATGGTTCCACATGGACGAGTGGTTCGAAGATAGTCCCTGACGGCAGTTGTGGAGAGCTGTCTCTGGGTATCTCTAAAGGAAAGAACTCTTCAGCGCTCCATTTGTTCTACATCACCCATGTTGGTCTTGAGATCGCATATCTTAACCAGATAACATCGACAGATAATGGAACATCTTTCAGCAACGAAACCGTGATATCAACAGTGGACCCAAATACGTCTTTCATCCAAGTTCAAACATACAATAAAAAGACCATCGTATTCATTGGTGAATTGAGAGAGGATCTTATCAGATATTTTCATTCATCAGACCAGGGAGATAATTGGATCGAGGGATCTCTTGATCTGGTAAATGTAAGGAAGATCAGCACAAGTCTGTTTGGTGAAAATATTTTGATATCACATATTACCGGGACTGGTGAGGTCAGATATCTCTCGCTGAAATATGATGATTGTCCGTGGTCCAACTTCACCGAAGATAAAATTATTGAAGATCAACACACCACACAAATTTCCTCTCCAGTATCTGGTAATGTTGTCAGGTATTTGCAGGAAGTCGACGACCTGTATATTTTGAAGGTCATGAGAATATCTCTTAACCAAAATATAGGATCGGTCATCCTGAAGGAGATCTCTCCGCTGTCATTGGATCGATGGGAGGATCTCGGGATCAAAGTGACGACCCCCAACAATACCTCAATTGGGTTCAGATTGCTGCATGGAGAACTCGATGATCATATCTATCCGCAGGAGGGATGGTTGAACCTTTCAGATTTCAAAGAAGGTTACATACATGGATCCCAATATGATCATGTAATACCTCTTGCTGATGTTTTCGGACCTAATGTGACAATTCCCACTCTCAGGATCGAACTTCAATTATCAGGTGAAGTTCACCAAACACCACAGATAGGATCACTCTGCCTGAATTATTCAACTGCCCTTCCATACTCGGATGATCTCTCATCATTTCACTATATCGAACAATGCACAGCTGACTGGACTCCTGGTTATATCAATATGTCAGATGGTGAAAAATTCCAGTATATCATCACTGAACCTCTGGAAAAGGAGATTGGACAATGGCCTGATCACCTTTCCATTGAAGTTCATAGCATCGGGGAGGGAGACAATGTCTACATTGGGCTGATCGATCCTCTCACGGGAGTCCAGATACCTGGCTTCACATCCATTGAATGCGATTTGAGGAACAATTTCCTAAAAAAAGCTATGTTCATTCCATTCTGGAATGGATCTACATTTGGTGACCTTTCAGATGACATGGATGCAATTCAGTTGAAAGTTGAACTCCATTCTGATCATGGAACAGGTTTGGTATCCATCAGAAGCATACAAACCATTGATGATCTGCCACCCTCACTAACTTCATGCAGATTTGAACCTGCAAGGTCTGTAATGAGAGGGGAAACAGTCTCGATCCATGCTTCATTTTCAGATGACATCCAGAAACAGAGTGACCTTGATGTCTCCTTGTCATATCGATCATTGGAGCAGGAAGAATGGAGAGTGATCCCTGATGCCGAGCCCATCTTCAACGGCTCTGAATGGATCTGGAGCATTACCCCCGGGATAGAAACAATCCCAGGAGATTGGGACCTGCAGATCAATATTCATGACATGACATTAAGGATGGAGTGCGTGAAGATAGAAATTGGATCCATTGAGATCATCAATAGTAGACCATTACCTCCTCAACTCCTATTTCAGAATGATGAACCAACAACATTGGATGACATCGTTGTATCAGTTTCAAATGATACATTTGATCTTGAAACTCCCATGGATGAGATCCTGTTCACATATCATTGGTTTGTAAATGGTGACGCTTTTGTCAAATATGAAAATTCATCGTTGTTGTCGTCTTCCATCCATAAGGATCATACCAACAAGGGAGATAGCTGGAGGGTTGTTGTTTCTTCGAATGATGGGATCGAATTGAGTGAAATTGCATCTAAAGAAGTTACCATACAAAATTCTGGTCCTTCTCTAAATGATCAAATGCCAGATCAATTTCATATTAATGAGGACGACATGGATTATCTTATTGAACCATCCGAATTCTTTATCGATCCAGACGGGGATGAGTTGAATTATCTTCTTGTCCCTGGCAATAATCTCACGGTCAATCCAACTGAAGGTGGCTTCAAGGTCATTCCAGATCAAGATTGGAACGGCTTATCAGAAATATTGTTCAAAGCTAATGATGGGTCTGACCAAGTTCAATCCACGGTAATTATCAAAGTATTACCGATCAATGACCCCCCAACGAATGTCAAGATACTTTCCCCCTCTAACATGACAACCATGATCGAGGGAATGAACCTGAATTTTATCGGAAGTTTCAATGATCCCGATACTGCATATGGCCAGAATGTCTCCTGCATCTGGATGATGGATGGAATGATAATAGGGAATGGATCTGATCTGGCGGATGTTCAGTTAACCTACGGTTTTCACAATATTAAATTCATCGTTGATGACAATGCCTCCTCTCCGGTCTCAGATAGTATCATCCTGATCGTTCAAAAGAATATTACTGGAAAAAGAGTTGATGAGATACCATTGTTAACAGACGACAACAGTGAAAACAGTGGACCGATCATCACACCGATCTTCATAATATCAATCATGGCAATATTCATCTTGATAGGTCTGATCGTTATCATTGTCAAAAGGGAAACTGGAATGACCGGTAGAAGGGAAAAATACAAGCCAGCCCCCTCGTTGGATGGTCAGATGGATAACGACACACCCAATATCAGTGGTATTGATCCTGATCTGTCGAGACTTCCAGGCCTCCCACCAGCATCCCAGGGTAGCAACATCAAGAGATCCATTGCCACGTCATTGAATGGTGTGATCCGATTCAAAAGGAACAAAACAGAGATCTTCAACCAGAACGGAGAAAGGATAGATCCCAAATCGTCAAAGGGGAAAAGTGAGTACAGCCCCTACTTGACAAGTACACGGTTCAGCGGTAAAGGGATCGAAAGAATACCAGAATATGATTCTTACTACATCAGGCCAGGAAATCCCTACAAATGATATCAGCAGGGCTATCCTATGCTTTTCACAAGCTTGCTGTATCTTTCATATTCCTTGGTCATACCTTTTCTGTTAAGAAGGTACAGAATATCCTTTGATACCCTTTCGTTGTAAAACTTTATCCCAAGCTCTTTGAGTATACCGATAACGGTGTCCAGACTTGAAATGAGCTGCTTCTTTTCATCCAAAGCTGCATGGTATCTAGCATAGTCCAGCTGGATCAAGGCTATCTTGTATTTCTCTCCAAGAAGCTTGAAGATCTGCAGGGCTTCATCCAGATAATCCTTGGCTGTATCCGGTTCCCGGTCAAGGAGATAGATATGAGCTGCTCCAGCAAGTGCATACCCCTGCTGTCTCAGGTCCCCTGACCTTGTGGATAATTCGATCGCATCTTCGAAGTTCTCGATAGCTTTCCCATAGTCGCCAATTATTGATTGAACGGTCCCAAGATTGATCTTGACCCTGGCGATCACAAGAGGATTATCCTCCTCCTCCATGACCTGAATTGCCTTTCCAAACTGATCTATTGCAAGTTCCGGTTTATCCTGGTTTGTGTAAATTATCCCCAGGTTAATATGAGAGGATGCAGCAAGGTTCGGATCATTTAGCTCCTGGGCAATGTCAAGGGATTCCCTCAGGTCCTTCTTGGCTTCCCTGAATTCCCCCTTTGTTGAATAGAGCTCTCCCAGCGCTTGCAGGGCTTTTGCCTGGGTCTCCTTGTTCTTCAATCTACGTGCGATCCTAAGAGCTTTCTGGAGCCTTTTCTGGGCATTGTCCTTGTTGCCTCTCCTGGATTCTATCGACCCCAGTCGGAGATTTGCCCTGGCGCTTATCAAAGGCCTGTCCTCGGCTTCGGCAATTGCAGAGGCCCTCTTGAATTCCGATAGCGCTCTATCCCACCGCCCCATTATCATCTGGACCTCTCCCTTTAGAAGTCTTGAGACCGCCCTGAACTCACTGCTGGGTTCATTCATCTCCTTTTCCAGAAGGGATAGAACGGATGCGAACTGTTCGACATACCCTCTTGTGATGATCCTTTCACCGTAATTCGATGCAAGCTTCAGTGCTTTGATGGACTGACCGCTCATGGCCATATGATACATCGCTTCCACAGTGGTCCTGTCCGTTCCTACATCCATGTAGAAATCAGCGGCCTTGTTATGATACTGCATCTTCTGGTTTGGTGTGAGCCTGTTGTAAAAGAATTCCTTGATCAGATCATGGGCCTCATACTCATCGTATGAGGTCTCCATTATCAGATTGGCCTCGACCAGGTGATCAAGAGTTGTGAAGTCCAGCCCCTCTTCAATGAAGAATGCCGATGATGGAGCGGGATATCTGTAGACCGAAGCTATCTGAAGCAGCAGGGAATCCCGTTCCTCCAGCTTCTTGAAGATCTCCTCGTAGATGTAACGCTTGATATCCTTCTGGTTCTCCAGGTCCTCTGCGGAGAGGATGAGCTGAAGGAAAAGCGGGTGACCCTTTGTGATGTCATATACTCTTTCGAAGAGGGATTCATCCATATCCGGGATACTGAGGAGACCCCTGCAGCTCTCCTTGTCCAGACCCTCCAGGTTCAGTTCCCTGACCACTTTCTTCAGCAGAACATCGGATCGATCATAGAATGGAAAGACCTGCCTTCCAACAACGATCACCTTGACCATTTCAAGGGAGGCCAGCATCTCTTTCAGGTTTCCGAAGAAATCCACGATCTCATCCTCGGCCCTCTGGAAATCGTCGAAGACCAGGAAAATGGAGGTGTCCTTCATACTTGTCTCGATTATGGAGTAAAACTCCTTGACATCAAGCCTGGTATTGTTATCCAGATAGGTCTTGAGACCGGATCTTCCCATCTGGTCAAGGAATCTACTGATGGAATAGAGAAGGTTCCGAATTGAATCCCACTTATGGAAACGATACCAGAAGACATGCATCCTCCCGTCCATCTCCTTGGCAGCTTTTGCTGCAAGGGTGGTCTTTCCGATCCCAGCAATACCTGTGATTGAGAGTAAAGAGGAACCCTCCTCATCCAGCCAATCGAATAGACTGTTGAGTTCTTTTTCCCTGCCGTAGAACCTCTTTGGCATGGGGACATCTTGTAAAAATGAGATGAAACCCTCGGGATTGACCTCCCGGGGGGATTCAACTTCACCGGAAAGGTATCTTCTAACATTGTTCTCGATCACAAGGTTACCCTTTCCGATCATCTCAAGGATGTCCAGAAGTGAAATGTTAGCATTGAGGTAGGGAGGCACATCCTTGAGGTAGACGAGCTTCACGCTTCCGTCACCTAACTGTAGGTAGACCTTGTGATACGCGATCAGGTCCCTGACATCTTTAGCATAAGTGAGCCCCTTCTCCGAAAGGAAGTAGGCCTTTCTCTTCCTGGGAAGACCCTTGATCCTCTTGAGGACCTCGTAGACAAGGTTCTCCTCTTTCAACTTCTTCATTGTCCTTGGGATATTGTCCCTTCTGATGGATACAGCTTCAGCAATACCATCCT
>JAUVBH010000105.1 GCA_030591285.1 Thermoplasmatota archaeon | reverse complement strand
TATCAACAGCCATATGCAGCTATATATCCCAAAGGATAAAGAAAAGGGGAAGAAAAGTAAGGATAAGGATTTCCTTGCAAGAGAGAGTTTCGAAATGGAGAAAGAATTACTTACAAGAGCTTCAGTCAGATTTTCCAGAGTGTCTGAAGTTGAACATCAGATCATGAGATATTCTAGCATTATCCATGATATCATTCAGAAGGTTGATGATGTCTCCCTCTCACTAAATCTCAAAGCCGAAACGGTCTCAATTGAAGGTTTGGCCCAATCAATAAGTGATGATACTAAAAGGCATGTTGAACTGAGCCGGCGCGAAAATGACAGCCTACTGAACGAACTTTCTCATTCCAGAGATATTCTATCATCGACGATCGAGGTTCTCAGAACATTCATAGATACTAGACAAAGAGAAGTTTCAGAAGAGATGAGCAGGTTGATGAACGTTCTCTTTCTGGTATTTGCATGCATAGGGCTGGCAGATGCCTTAGGTAACTTTGTTATCATGGCTATAGAATATATTTATCTTGATGATGCGACAGTGGGAGAGGTCCTTCAATGGTCATCGTTCGGTCTCATGCTCACTTTGCTTCCTTTGTTGATCGCTGTGATCTTCCTTGTAATGTTCTTTAAGAAGAAAAGGTGATGTTCTTTCACACACCCCCACCTGTTCATTTATATCGAACACAGATATGAACTTGGGTCAGCATTAGCGCTATGTGGGGGATACAAGGTGGCAGTACCTTATGCTCAAAAAATGGCAGAGAGCCAGAAGGAGATATCGATCTCAGATTTCTTCGCAAAGAATAGACAAATATTGGGTTTTGACAACCCATCCAAAGCAATGCTAGTGTCAGTGAAGGAAGCTGTTGATAATTCACTTGATGCCTGTGAAGAAGCAGGACTTCTACCTAAGATATTTGTGAAGATATTAAGAACAGGCAATAAGGATCGGTTCATCCTGACGGTAAGAGATAACGGCCCTGGTATAGTTAAGAAACAGATCCCGAATGTCTTTGGTCGATTGCTTTATGGTTCCCGATTCCACGCTATTAGACAATCAAGAGGACAGCAGGGGATTGGTATCTCATCTGTTGTCCTTTATTCCCAGCTTACCACTGGAAAGACAACAACGGTTATCTCCAAGATCGGAGAGGACTATCCCTGTCACAAAATGGAGATATTGATCAACACCAAATTAAATCGACCACAGATCGTTTCCAGTGAAGTGGTCCTCTGGGAACCCGCTCATGGAACAGAATTTCAATGTGAAATAGTTGGAAGATACCAGAAGAACAAGAAACAATCGGTCCTGGAATATCTGAGATCTACGGCGATCGTCAATCCCCATGTCGAGATAATATTTGAAGATCCAGACGAAGAGGTCTTCAGGTTCCAGAGAGTTGTCGATAAGCTACCTGAACATGCAAAAGAGAGCAAACCACACCCTCATGGTATAGAACTTGGTGTTTTGAAGAACATGCTTCACTATACTGAAGCTCGAAAATTGACCTCCTTCTTGACCAATGAGTTCACCCGGATCTCACCCAGGGGTGCTCGGGGCTTGCTTGACAAAGCTGATATCCCTGATAAACTGAATCCAAAGAGATTGAGCCTTGACAAGATACAGGGCTTATATGAAGGCATGCAGAATATGAAATTCATGTCCCCACCCACCGATTGTCTATCACCCATTGGAGATAGATTGATCAGGAAAGGGCTAAGAAAGGAGATAGACTCAAAATTTGCTTATACGGTCACAAGAGATGCAAAAGTGTTCAGGGGAACGCCATTTCAGATCGAGGCTGGAATCGTGTATGGAGGAGAGCTTTCAGCTGGTGAGCAGGTTCAGATCTTGAGATTTGCGAACAGGGTTCCTCTCCAATACCAGCAGGGTGGGTGTGCCATGACGCACGCTATCGAGAGGATCAACTGGCGCCCATACGGATTGGAACAAAGGGGTGGGAAAGGGATCCCGGTTGGTCCTGCAGTTATACTGATCCATATTGCATCGACCAATGTACCATTCACATCCGAGTCAAAGGAAGCAGTTGCAGATGTGGATGAGATCATCGATGAAGCAGTTCGCGCTTTGATGGATTGTGGTAGAAGGATCAAATCCCATATTAACAAAAAGAAGAAGCTAAAAAAGGTCTCGGAGAAATATACACTCATCAAGGAGATACTACCAGAGATCGCCAGAAAGAGTTCCGAAATTGTTAAGAAGCCTCAATTGGCCCTGGATGAGGTCATTACGAAGATCATGAATGTTCATGTTATCGATACAGGCATCCATTATCGAGAAGTTGGAGAAGGTGAGAATAAACAGCAGCATACTGAAGTGACCATTAAAGTCCAGAACTACACACAAAAAGAGCGTATTTTCAAACTCCTTGTTAAGGTCCCAGACACATTGATACAAGGTATCTACCCTGAAAGCTACAAGATGAAGGGAGAAGTGATCGAATGGGATGTTGGACCTGTTTCACCAGCAAGATCCGTACACCTTGGTTTCACACTCCTTGGTCTTGACAAGGATGAATATGAAGAGGTCGATGTGTTCTATTCCAAGCTACCAGGTGAAGTTATAGGAGCCGATCCAGCATAGGGAGGTGGTCAGATGGCAAAAAAGAACATTACAAATGGAAACAAACAGGCATCGGACCGCCTCAAGAAGATAGCCGAGTTTGTATATGAACAGATGAAGGATGGAGAGATCCCCCATCTTGAAGTTTCATCAAGGACCAAAAACAACATCGTACTCTCAGAGGATCATAAGGTTTGGAAATATGGTACGGACGTTGTAAGGAGGTCCGCAAAGGACCTGGGTGGAGCGACCAATATTTTGAGGTCCTTGTATACAGTCGATTTCATTGATGAGATGATCAACTCCGGAAAATCCTCTACTCTGAGGGGAATGTACTATATCTCAGAAGGTTGGAACAAGGCCAAGTTTCCCACACAGGATGAATCGAACAGACTAGCAGAGGACCTTGAGATCATCACCAAGTGTATGAGGGAGGATTTCAAGCTCAGACCTGAAGAGGATGGAGCTCGGGTCATTGGAGATGTTACATTAACAGAAGTTAACAGAAAAGGAGATGTTAAGAAGATCAACTGCAAGGATGATGTTGGTGATTCAGGTTATGGCATCCCATACAATGTCGAGGAGGAGAAGGTCAAATTCAAAAAGGTGAACGCGAAGTTCATCATTGCAATAGAGACCGGTGGTATGTTCGATAGGTTGGCAGAGAATGGATTCGATGAATCACATAAGGCAGTCCTGGTACATCTCAAGGGGCAGCCTGCAAGATCAACCAGGAGATTCATAAAAAGAATGCACAAATTCTCAAAGCTCCCAGTTGTTCTTTTTACTGATGGAGACCCATGGTCCTACAGAATTTTCGCTTCAGTAGCTTACGGAGCCATAAAAACAGCTCATATATCCGAATACCTTGCCACTCCCCAAGCTCAGTACCTTGGGATCACCCCATCTGACATAGTTAATTATGAACTACCCAACGATGCTCTTACAGATAACGATATCAATGCGTTAAAATCGGAATTGACGGATCCTAGATTCAATTCCAGCAAATGGAAGCAGGAAATCAAACTGCAGCTCAAGTTGAAGAAGAAATCGGAACAACAGGCGCTGGCCAAGTACGGTCTGGATTTCGTTACGGATACTTATCTTCCGGAGAAGCTTGCAGAGATGAATATAATTTAATATCGTTCTGTATCTAGGGGCCCTATGAAGCTCCTTTCCATGATAGGTCTCGGCATCAAAAATGAGAGGTCGATCCCCCTCCAGGGCCTCGATAGGATCAAAGAGGCGGATGCCATTTATGCTGAGTTCTTCACTTCCATACTTGAGGAAGGTTCCCTTGAGAGACTAGGGGCCCTTGCAGGAAAGGAGATTGTCCTCCTCGATAGGAAAGGTGTCGAGGAAGAAGAGGCTGTCATCAATGCTTTTGATCGAAATGAGAAGGTATGCTTCCTAACCGCTGGTGATCCATTAACAGCAACCACTCATCAGGAGCTGAGATTTGATGCCATGACCAAAGGGATCGAGGTCGAGATCATCCACTCAGCTTCCATCTTCAATGCAGCCGCTGGATTGGCAGGCCTGCAGCATTACAAATTCGGCAGAACAACGACCCTGGCGTTCCCGGAGGGAGATTATTTCCCTACCTCGCCATTGGATTTCATCATGGAGAACATGGAAAGGGGATTGCATTCATTGGTCCTGCTTGATATCCAAGCCCACAATGATAGGTACATGACAGCAGCAGAGGGCTGTGACATCATCCTGAAAATGGAGGGGAAAAGAGGCGGAGGGATGATCACCGATAAAACAAAGGTCGTAGCTGTGTTAAGGGCTGGGAGAGAAAACTGGAAGGTCATCTATGGATCACTATGTGAATTGAAAGGGATGGAAATGGGGGCTCCACCCCATTGTTTGATAGTCCCTGGGAATCTCCATTTTGCTGAGGAAGAAGTTTTGGAGCATTTCAAGACCTGATCATTAGACAGGTTCAAAAAAAGCTCCTACATGAACATAGATGTTTTCACTGTAATACCCAACTTTACCCAGATGGTCTAAAACAAAAAGCTCCACTTTGTAGTATCCTTCTTCAGAATAGTGATGAGCAGGATTGAGATCATATGAGATAGACCCATCCCCAAAGAGCCAAACATAACTGAATGGGGCAGTTCCTAGCCCCACGATCGATTCGAAAGTATAGTAAGATGGGTCAAATTGATTTGCATTCACATTAAAATGAACATTCGGAGACCCTACCTCAGGAATGAAAAATTCCACAGTGGCGGTTGCATTCAATCCGAGTTCTTCATTATAAGCGTGGACTATGGCATAACTAGTTCCGTAGTACGTGTACCTATGTACAACCTGCCTTCCTGTCATCAGCTCGCCGTTCCCGAAATTCCAATCGTAGGTCAGAGAGGTTGGTAAACTTGGATTAGCAATGAAATGGAAAGTTAATGGATCAACTGTGGGATTCACATCGATAACTACACTGAAATCATTGTTTGCTGGATGTTCAACGATGATATCGATCTCACCATACCCGTACAATCCATAACCACTCGCGTAGGTAACAGTAACATGGTATGTACCGGGATTTATGAATATATGTGAAGTAGATCGATCAAATGATACCGGTCCACCATCTCCAAAGGACCAAAGAAAACCTGTTACCATTGCAGGAGCCAGATTATGATTGAAATTCACATGAAGTGGTGCTGTACCTGTGGGTGGGGTCGCATTGATAGGAATATCGAAGACATAATGAGTCTGCCCCTGCGGAAATTCTGGGATATCCAAGTCAATAGAGAATCCTTCCTCTGGATCCTGCCCAAGGATCATAATATCCACAGAACCAAGGAGAGTTATATTATCCGGACCCACGGGAACATAGGTGGAATATGTAACCGTATAATTCCCGGTTTGATCGAAAACATGTGAGATCGAGGATCCGGCCCATTCTCCAGGTCCATCATCGAAATGCCAGAAGAGATTGTATAGACCGAATGGGCGACCAGTAAGAGTGAAAAAGACTTCCACCGGAGGAGGGCCGTCTATACGAGGAAATGCGAATATTCCAATTTCATGGCCAATATCAAATGAAAGGCCATCATCATCATCGATTGGAAATTCATTCCCGGTATCTGCTCTAATAGTGTGGATCATTTCCCTTGGAGGGCCGATAACGAACTCACTTGTATCTGTATCGATGTCGCCGTCTTCGTCCGTGACGGTCAGGATGATGGTCCTGTCCCCTCCCGGCAGGGTTCCATCGATATCTATCAAAGGATTCCTTTCATCTGAAAGGAATGTACCATCCAGGGACCAATGGTATGAAAGTTCTCCATTTCCACCCTCCACCATTGCCATCAGTTGAACTGTATCAGGAGAGTTTACGACCATCCCTTCATGCGAATTGATGATCCATGCTACAGGTTCGGTGTCGGTTGGCCCTCCCGTAAGGACATCGTCCTGATCCTCGACATAGGAATAGAACGCAGCCCCTCCTGCTCCAAAACCACCTGCAAGAAGAATTGCTGCAGCGATGAAAGGAATGTAGTTCATCTCTTAACCTCCAAATTTCAATTGGAAGGGAACTTCTCCCCTATCCATCCGATCATGAATGGTCTCGTGGTAT
>JAUVBH010000306.1 GCA_030591285.1 Thermoplasmatota archaeon | reverse complement strand
TTAGCGCTTGTGGCCCTCTCACCAGAAGTACGGGGATCAAAAAGGACATAAGGTTCGATTGGCCACATGCAGCATATGGCGACATGATGAACGACTTCAAAGCGGTCATCCCCTCAGATTATGGATATCCGAACAAGGGTGACATTTTCTCCCAGGTTGTTGTAAGACTCTATGAAGTGTTCGAGGCCATCAGAATGATCGAATGGGGTCTGGACAACCTTCCAGGCGGTCCAATAACCTCAGAACCCAATCTTTCAGCTCTGCTCATGGCCAAGCTCAGAATGGCAGATGGAGAAGGTATCGCCAGGGTGGAAGCACCCAGGGGAGAAGATATCCATTATGTCAGACTGAAGAAGGGCAAGATGGAGCTCGATTCCTGGAAGGTTAGGGTTCCCACCTACGGGAATATCATGTCATGGCTTACCATGTTCAAGGGAATGCAGATCGCTGATATCCCAATAATCATCGCTTCCATCGATCCTTGTATTGGATGTATGGACAGGGTAACACTGGTGGATGACAAAACAGGAAAGGAGAATATCCTGGACTGGAAGGTCCTGCATGATATGTCGATCAAGAAACAGAGGGGGTTGCAGCTATGAACGAGGTCGCAGAGATCACGATCAAGATAGGTATTGGCGTTGCTGTGATCCTTGTCGCAATTTACATCTCCCTTCTTCTGAAGGGTGTGGATCGAAAGTTCGCAGCATGGCTTCAGGCCAGAGTTGGCCCTCCTATCAGACAGCCCATATGGGATACTCTAAAACTGTTCCAGAAGGAGAATATCGTTCCTGAAAGGGCGGTACCTTGGGCATTCAATGGAGCACCTCTTCTTGCATTCGTTGCATCAATGGCTATCCTTCTCTATCTACCACTCGGACCTGTGTCCCTTCGAGGATTCACAGGCGGGGCCGAGAATTGGTTCACACCGATACTTGGTGGATATGGAGACTTGATCCTGCTGATCTATCTCCTTGCTATCCCTGGATTGATGATGGCCATTGGCGGATTTGCATCCGGATCGCCTCTTTCAACCATAGGGGCCCAGAGAGAGATGGTGATGATGATGTCCTACGAGCTACCACTCGCTACCGTCATCCTTGCCATGGCCTGGAGGTTCACTCATGTTAATGGCGTTGAGAATGTCTTTGAGATCAAGACATTCGTGGAAAACCCAATATGGAGCCAACCGGGTGTTGGGATCCTGGGAATATTCGGATTATTGGTACTTGCGGGAGTATTTTTCTTGATCATACCATCCGAACTATCCAAGATCCCCTTTGATGCACCTGAGGCCGAGACAGAGATCGGTGGTGGAATAATTGCAGAATACAGCGGAACAAATCTTGCCATGTTCCTTCTTTCAGATGCTGTCAAGACGGTGGCATTCACATCGCTTGCAATTGCATTGTTCTTCCCATACAATCTGTCCCCAGTGATCGAGACCTTCTTCCAGGAGGTCGGATTGATCGGGACGGATACGATGTTGAACCACTGGGCGGCCTTCGGGATCGATATAGTGTTTTGGCTGCTGAAGATCGAACTGCTCTACTTCCTTGCTGTTACTGTAATAAGGGTCGGAGCTGCCAGGTTGAAGATAGACAAACTGTCCTGGCTGTATCTCATACCATTGACGGTATTGGCATTGATTGGAGTGCTGCTTCTGTATTTGGATGTGATTGTGGGGTGATATGAATGGTAACACACGCTTTCTTCGAACTACTGAAACAATTCTTCACCGAACCTGCAACAAATTTGTTCCCGGTTCGGAATGCGCCTCAGAACGTCCACAAGACGCTCAAGGCCGTCGAAGCAGGAAAAGCAAGTATCAATCCCCCAGTTGAGGTCCCTCCGGGTTTCAGAGGAAAGATACTCTACGACAGGGAAGCCTGTATCGGTTGTCAGATGTGCATCAAGGTATGCCCATCAATGACCATCGAGAACCTTCCCGAGGAGAGAAAGGTCAAGTTCTACATATCCAGATGTACATTCTGTGCACTTTGCACAGAGATCTGCCCCAAGAAATGCATCAAGATGTCAGATCAGTTCATCATGGCGAACCTTGACAAATACGGAGATGACATGATAGTTCTCGACTCCGGGAACTTCACTGCTGAGGATAAAGCAAAGGAAGAACCAAAAAAGGAAGCGCCCCCGGCGCCTCCGAAACCAACTCGGCCCGCGCCTCCTGCACCAGCAGCAACTCCAAAACCTGTTGAGAAACCAAAGAAAACTCCACCAGCACCTGCCGCTCCGGTTGCCCCTGCAACCCCTCCTGCTCCGGCTGCACCGAAGCAATGAAAGGAACTTTCTATGA
>JAUVBH010000269.1 GCA_030591285.1 Thermoplasmatota archaeon | reverse complement strand
ACAACTTGAGTCGGTTAAGGGTTTTTTCAAACCTAAAAAGGAGGGGGAGAGTAAAAGATCATATCTTGCCAGGAAAAGGGCGCATCTTTCAAGATATCTCAAAACATTGGAAAAAGAGGGCTACATCTCATTGGTGAAAAAGGGCAGATACGTCAATGTCTCCCTGACCGAGACCGGTATGCTTTTTTCGGGACCCACTGAAGAAGAAAAGAAAGAATGACGAGATCTATTTTGCACCCTTGACAATGTTGAGATCGACCGACCTCTTGATATTGATGGTATCTGGAAGGATCACCATTACTTCCTCCACATCTTCCATTCTGCGGAACCTCTCGAGCATCATATCCATAGCATGAAGGTCCCTACCAAAACATCTCAACCAGACACCCTGTGGTTTTTCAAGAGGAAATGAATCCCAGCTCTCTTTGGATATCCTTCTGATATCGGAATAGCAACTATCGAAGGAGCACCTCTTCCGTAGAGAAATTATTACAGAAAAGGTAGGAAAAGGATGGACAGCATCTTCTTGGATGATGGGTTTTATCTGCACACCTGTTCGATCGAAAAGAGAAGCCAGCATATCACCTATCTTATCCTGATCCACCCCCAATAGATCAGATAACATATCTGGATCGGCCCTTCCATCCTTGACGAGGAAAGAGAGTAGTTTCAGTTTCTTTCCCTTTGGTTTTTCAGGGACCATTTCGGGATAAAGGGGAATGAAATGATCCGTAACAGTGTATGGAGATGTTATCCTTTCCAATGCCTTTATTGCAGATCTCAAGGAATCGCTATCCCAATGGACCACCTCAACGATCATGAAATCATCCATGTTGGGATAGACCGAGGCAACTTGAGGCATTCTGGCCACCTCATCTATGACTCGGTCCATATCCTTCATATTAAAATGTAGTTTCAGGAATGTTGTATCGTACCCGAACATCCTCCGGTCAAAGAATGCAGAGAATCCTTTGATTATACCCTCTATAGTGAGGAGCTTTATCCGCCTATCCACGTTTCCAGTGGAAATCCCAAGATGGCTGGATAATGCATTCTGGTCCCATCTACCATGTGAGGTTAGCAGGGTCAAGAGCTCGAGGTCCTTAACATCCATCCGTAACATATGGGATTTGTTCGGATATTATATGCATTTTTCTTTAACTTGCACTGATTTTGACCTTTTATATGCACAGTGGGTTTGATGATGGAAGTAACTACAATGATAGATATTTCCTCAATTCCCAATCCGATACGTGGGACCGATGCTCCATTACCTCTTTCATCTTGTTGTCAACACATGCGTCGAAGATGTCCGATCCAACCGCCCTTTTGATCAGTTCATCAGATATTGCAGCCTCTACTGCTTCGTGCAGTGAAACAGGAAGCTGTTTGATACCAAGCTCTTTCCTTTTGTTCCGGGACATCTTATTTGGATCATCTGTTATTGGAGTAGGGGGTTCGATCTTCTTTTTGATCCCATCCAAACCTGCCTCAATAAGCACCGTGAAAGCAAGATATGGATTCGAGGAGGTGTCTGAATGTCTCACCTCAATGTCCCCAACCCTGCGGGCACCTGGAGACCCAGGTATCCGAACCATCGCTGTCCGGTTCCTCTGGCCCCATGTTGCATAGACAGGAGCTTCGAATTCCGGTATCAATCTCTTGTAGGAATTGATGGATGGATTTGTGAACATACATGTTGCTCTAGCATGATCAATGATACCTCCAATGAAGTATCTGGTGGTCTGTGATAATCCCATCTCATCATCAGGGTCTGAGAAAGCAGATCCATTTTGACCTTCCAGCCACATATGGACATGCATACCATTGCCAGAATCCCTTTCGGTTATCTTTGGAATATATGATACCGAATACCCAAACTGCCTTGCAGTCAATCTGGAAAGTAGTTTGTACAACATCGAGTAATCGCCGCATCTCACAATATCTGCTACATGCTTGAACTCGACCTCAACTTGCTGGGCTCCTCCTTCATGGTGGTGGAACTTAATATCCAGTCCAGCTTTGATCAGGTTATGAGTGAATTCGTTCCTGAATGGGTCAGAATTATCCCATGGAACCGCTGCGAAATATCCCTGTTTAGGATGGATCGTATGGATAGCATCCCCATGATGCATTACATCCTGGGGTTTGACACCCTCCTTAAGAAGGTAGAACTCAAGTTCAGGCTGGAGATGAGCCGCTTTGAAGCCCATTTCCTCCAGGTGCACCTTACATCTTTTCGCTGCATTCCTTGGATCCATTGGAAATGGTTCCGATCCATCAGGACTCCAGGTATCGGTGACGATCCTGGCAACCTTCTGAACACCCTCTCCATATGGAAGGACCAGTAGTGTTTCGGGATCTGGTATTGCCCTGAGGTCGGAATTTTCAGTCTTGGCGAATCCAACGGATGACCCATCAAAGGTCATCCCATCCTTCCAGAGCTTACCGTTGATCAGGTCAGATGCAGGGACTGTGAACGATCTGATCTTTCCATCAAGATCGGTGAACTGGCAGTATACCCAAGTTACTCCAGCTTCCGTGAGTTTAGAATTGGCCTTTTTAATGAGCTTCTCTCTGTCAATGGTCATAACTGGGACCTCCGGCTCGACGGGAAAGGTTTGGCCCATTTAAATATCTTTTTCAAATATATGCTGGTCATCTTATTTTATGAACGACATCACCGAATAAGTAGGAAGGCCCGATCCTGGATGTGTCTATATCAATATAGGTTCCAAGTAGTTCTATTCCACCGATGATGACAATTGGAGTATAATTGGCATCCCTCGCCATCATCGTCCCCTCCTTTCCAACCTCTGTTACAAGACATTCTTGATGATGACCCAGTCTATTTCCAAGTCTCTCCTTGACGAGCTCAGATTGTATCTTTGTCATCTCCCTGGACCTCTCCTTGATCAACCACCCCTTGACAGGATGTTCCAGGGTTTCAGCTTCAGTTCCAGGTCGGGATGAAAATCGGGTGATATTCAAAACCTCCGGGGAGATCTCATGGAGGATATCTATGCTGGCCTTATGATCTTCAACGGTTTCTCCAGGGAAACCAATGATCAGGTCCGTTGAGATAGTTACATCTTTGAATTTTGACCTAATACTT
>JAUVBH010000283.1 GCA_030591285.1 Thermoplasmatota archaeon | reverse complement strand
GAAGACAATGACCAAGGTCTATGGTATTATACGGGCCAGTTCACTGTGGATAACGATCTGGAATCCCTGATCAGCCTGACATCTCCAGCGGGAGAGCTGAACGGGACCATCATCTTGGAGTATTCCGTAACGGACCCCGAGGGGAACCCCGTGAATATCATGGTTGAATACTCAACCGATGGTGTAGATTATTACGCCTGCACCATGGGGACAGGTGGGGATGGGAAGACTGGAATATCAACAAGTTCTTCGGGCATAGATCACTTTTTTATCTGGGATTCTAATTCCGATCTCAGTGGTTTGGATGAGGAGAACGTCCGTGTAAGGATCAGAATAGTGGACCCTGACATCTCAGAATGGGAAATTAGCAATCAATTCCATATCGATAACAATGATGTTCCTTACCTCACCATTGAAACTCCGGTGGGAGAACAAACTGACGACATCCCCATCTCATATCTCCTTTTCGACGCCAACGGTGACGATCTGGATATCGAGATCGAATATAGCCTGGACGGGATTACCTTCTTTGAATGCACCCAAGCCTCTGGAGGAGACGAAACAACTGGTCTATCATCGAGCCCATCAGGAACATCCCACACTTTCATCTGGGATAGTGGAGGTGATCTAGAAGGGGTGTTCAGCGAGACCGTCAAGATCAGGATAAGGGCAATGGACTTGGACATGGGTCAATGGATGGTTACGGACACATTCACCATTGACAACAATGCTGCTCCCACGGTTGAGATAATCAATCCGTCCGGGACCAACAGCGGCCTTATAATGATCAGCTTCAAACTGATTGACCCTGAAAGCGACACACTTGGCATCGTCGTGGAGTACAGTCTGGATGGATACGCCTTTTATAAATGCTCAATGGGTACTGGTGGTGATGGTGCATTGGCTCTGACCTCGAGCCCATCGGGAATAACCCATACCTTTGCGTGGGATTCCCTCAACGACCTTTTCGGTTCAGAATCTGATTCCATTGTCATCAGAATAAGGGCGGTGGATTACGAACAGGGGCCATGGTCAATAACCAGTGAGTTCTCACTTGACAACAACGAGATACCCTCGATCACATTGTCAACACCCGGCGAGACCCAGAGCGGTGATGCTTCCATAAGGTTCATTCTCACCGACAGGGAAGGGGATCTGATAGATATCGAGATAGAATATAGTACAGATGGGGTAACGTTCACAGAATGCACTATGGGCGCAGATGGGAACGGTACGAGGTCCCTGGAATCGAGCATATCGGGCATATCTCATTTCTTTGTCTGGGATTCTGAAAGCGACCTGCCAGATATGGATGTCCAAGTATGGATAAGGATCCGCACTGTCGGGGATGATACTACAGAATGGTTGACATCTCAACAATTCGGAGTGAACAATCACGACTATGTGCCTCCTTCTCCTTCTACTGAAGATCAAGGGGACGAGGGTCTCTCCCTTTGGTTGATAGTTCTATTTGTCGCAATAGGCATCTCTCTGATCATCGCAATCCTTGTTATCGTCCTGATCTACAGCAGGGTGAAGAACATCAATGAATACATCGTAAAGAACAAGCAGATCAAGGGGTACAAGATCATAAAGAAGATCGGAAGAGGTGGATTTGCAAATGCCTACCTCGCAGAGGATAATAACCGCAAGAAAGTAGCTATCAAGATACCCACCGATTCGATTCTAAACAATCTCAATGAGAAGCAGAAGAGGGCCTTCATGAAGGAGGCTAAGAACTGGAAAAGGATATATGATAAATCTGGAAATAGCAAAGGGATCGTCGGTGTGCATTCATTCAGCTTGGAGCCTGTTCCGTATATCATAATGGAATACATGGGAAAGGGCAACCTCAGGGAAAAGATGTTGAAAATGAGCTTCGATGAGAAAGTGGAGTGCATGAGATCTGTTCTCGGAACCCTCGACAAGGTCCATTCCATGGGCATCATACATAGAGATATCAAACCCGAGAACATATTAAGGAACTCCAAAGATCAGTGGAAGCTGGGAGATTGGGGGCTCAGCAAGATACTTCTGGACGAGACCACCACGAAAACGAATACGATCAAGGCAACGCTTTCCTACGCTGCACCTGAACAGCTGGATTCCAAACAGAAGGCAAATGACAGGTTCGTCGATATCTACCAGTCCGGGATACTGGCCTATGAGATGTTCACGGGGAAGAAGCCCTTCAGTGGTCCCGAACACAAGATAATGTTCTCGATCTTATCCAAAATGCCATCAGATCCGAATGAGGTTAACCCTAGCATTCCAGAACCCATGTCCGATGGCATCATTAAGGCCATTGAGAAGAAAAAGAAGAATAGATGGAACAGCGCCAGGGAGTTCAAGAAAGTGTTCGATGAATACGGAGAGGACAGAACGACCGTCATTGATGAGGAATATGAAGAAGAGGATGCCACCGTAACTATGAAGCATAGTCATGGGTCAGGAAGAACAGGGTTGGGTATCGAACGCGGCCGCTTTAAAAATGATAGGACCATCATTGTAGAATCTGATGATAATGTAGAGGATCCTAACGGGAACGAAACAGATGATACCATGTTCTGGGATTGAACTATCTACATGGTCCATCCAAGTCATCAATGGTGAAAGGAGATGAAAATAGGCCTATCCATGGGACGATGAAATAATCGGTATCATCGAACTTGTAGGAAGAAGAATCCATGAAAAAGATAGACGGGATAACCATCAGGACCCGCCTTGAACCGGGGGACCTCGAGGCGATATCAGAGCTCCACGGGAGGTTATATTCGGACGAGTTCGGGTACGACCATACCTTTGCAAAGCATGTGGAGGGGCTCCTTTTCGATCTCGAGGATCTGGATGAGGATCGGGAGAGGTTCTGGATCGCCGAGGTGGATGGGGACATCGTTGGATGCGTTGCTCTGGCAAAGGG
>JAUVBH010000092.1 GCA_030591285.1 Thermoplasmatota archaeon | reverse complement strand
CCTCTGATCCGTTGCGGAACCGGAGTATTCGGGAGCTTTGTCCTCTCCAGCTATAGCATCCGAGAAGTAGTAGTCATATGTCTCTCCTTTCTCGAACTCCGTGAAATTGATGTTGATACCATATTCACCAGGTGCCATCTCCTGAAGCAGGAAAGAAGCAACTCCATCGATCACAATGTAGATATCAAGACCTTCTGGACCTTCTGCCCTTACCTTCCAATCGCCGGTGGTGAGAGTGTCCACGGTGGCATCTGTAAGGTTCCATTCAAATACGGGTGCTTCTGGTGTGGTAAATGTACCAGAGAATTGCGGTATCTTTTCAACACCGTTCATCATGTCCGTGAAGAAGTAGGTGTAGGTGGTCTCATATTCGAATGTAAGATCCGTGAGGTCGATCTCGTATGCTCCATATCCAAGTTCTTCAACAAGGAAATACCCCAGATCGGATACGCAGATGTAGATACTCTGATTCTCCGGTGCTGTTAACTGAGCTGTTAATTCCATCTCGACAAGAGCCACACTTGCAGTTGTTATCGTCCAGGGATCCGACAAGTATCCAGTGGTGAAGGTCCAGGAAAAAGGTTCCTGGTCCTTGAGGGGATATCCATCCCAGGAAATTGCTCCCATCCCTACTGTAACCGTATAGTTTGTATCTGGTTCGAAGTCATCATGGGAGATCGTAAGAACTTGTCCCCACTCATCCCAGGTGAATGCAAGGTCTGAAACAACTGGATCAATATAGATCGCTCCTTCGGTGGAGGTCCTGTCCATTGCTATGCTGAACTCGAGAATTATAGCTTCATCCAGATATACACCGGTTCCATTGGGATAATTGAAGGTCACATCGATGTATTGTGATGGAGTATAGACAACATATTCCAGCACAGGGTCGACCATGATCGAAGCTCCGATCACCGTTATCTCGGTCTCATTCGAAAGGTAACCAGATCTCAGATCCACCACAGGTTGCAGGTTCTCTTGTGGGGTCGTGATCAGATCGTAGGTTCCAAAGTCCACAATATCGAATTCGAAATTTCCGACATCATCGGTCATCCTGGATGCAATCTCCGTTCCATTGTTGAAAATAGCAACGGTTACTCCCGGAACCCCATCAGCATAGGGACCATCTGAACCCATTACAGTTCCTGATACGGATCCGTATGTCCTGTTGGTGAGGTAAAGATTGTTGAACCAGCTGTCCCAGCCATTCACGATTACTTCAGGGACGGCGTAATGCCCATATTGGTCGTTCCCTTCGATATCTATGAAATAGGTCCCTTCAGGAGCCGTCAATGAGAAGTTTCCGTCTGCTCCCGTGATGAACCAGTCAATCAGTTCGGGCTCATCCACTCCTTCTTTCTGGAGTGTTACATTGATGCCTTCAACAGGTAAATGGTCCCATCCGAAAACGACACCGGTGATCTCTGATTCAGGTATCAACATCAGTTCGAGGTCAACGATGCCATCGAGTGTTAGTTCAATATCCAAGGTATCTTCAAGAGTATCGTTGAAATATCTCAGTTTGAAATTACCGGGATAGGTTAGAACATTGAAAACTCCTGTACCACCGATCACGATATCAATTCCCCCCATTGCAGGATGATCGATATCGGTTATGTTCAGGTATCCTGGGATAGGACTTCCGTCGTTATCCACCAATGTCCCATTCAACCAAACCCTCTCCTCTGGAATGGTTTCCATGAGAATATTATGTTCAGAGACATCCCTTGTCATTCCTATATCAATCTTCTCCTCATAGGGGAAATAGCCCGGGATATCAACTCTCATGAGACCTGTATTCGTGCCCCATATCCTGTAGTAGCCATCATGTCTGGAGCTCCTTTCGGTGTTAAAGAACTCGGCTCCACCAGTATAAGGTGGAGTCGACATTATCCTTGAAGGTTCCTCTTCCACTTCATGGACGGACCTCAGCTTCAATCTTGTTTGAGGAAGAGGGTCCATCGTATCTGCATCCAAAATAAAACCTGTAACAGGTTGGAGCTCCCCTCGTTGATACATTGTTACATCTGGCAGGCGTCCCTGGCCAGGTTCCGGTATGATCTTTGTCCTCACAGGAGCGTAGTTGTTCAATTCGAAAGAGGGGAGTTGGCGCTCCCCATATATCTCCATCTCCAGACCGGGGACCGATCTAATATCAACCCTCCCCTCAGCATCTGACTTGAAGCTGAGTGTATAACTGCTCCATGAGCTCGCTGTTCCTGAAACCTTGATCACGGTATCCGGGACCGGGTCGCCATTAATATCCTTTAAATAGAAATGATATGGCTCGGGAGTACCCTCTGGTATGCTGTTCCTTGATAATCTCAAGGTAAGCTCATTTTCGACATCTTCCAACACCTGGAATTCTTGAACATGATCGTATCCGAGTCCGGATTCAGCATTGATATAGAAGTATGTTCCTGCTTTCACTGTTCCTCTCCATACTCCCGAACTATCCGTATATCCTTCAAAAGTATAGTATCCAATGCCAGAGATCCTAAAGGATCCCCATACACGGCTGAAAGGTAGTTCCAGTCCGGTAACGTCATCGAGAACAGTTATGGACAGATTGGTATCATTTGGAACCGGTGGAAGGGGATCACTCTCTTCCAGGACCATCTCATAGTCATAGGGTCCAGGGACCGTCATATCAATAATTATGTCCTGAGATTTATACCCGATAAAACCAACATCAATTTGGTAGACCGATCCTTCGGCAAGCCATATTTGTGTGGTCCCATTCTCATTTGTTATGTTGGAACTCGTACCATAAATATCAGCGTACGTCTGGGTAGATCGGACAATCCAACCGATGTTCACATCGGCTAATGGAGATGATCCATTGCTGACCGAGACATTAACAGGTTTCATGAAGGAAAGATCAACAGGGATCTCGATATCCAGTGGAGTTTCATTTTGAACGACCGAGGAATAAAAGTATAATCTCGTATTGGGAAGTAATTCCTCATCGGGATCGAAATAAAGCGTAACCTCACCGGGGGCCCCCCTCATACTATAGGATCCATTGGCATCGGGACCCGATCCACTATGAGAGAATGAGATCATAGGATACTCTGAGGGATATACATGCGAATTTGCTTTCCCCTCGATGAATTCTCCATTCCTTTCATCGATATATTTGACATTGATCGACCTATCGTAAAGGATCCTTGGAAAAAGGTCTATGTCGACCTCATACTCATGGATCCCATCCCTCTGAAAGAAAAAGAAATTTCTACCATCATATTCAACATCTCCGGGTGCATAGATCATATACCAATAGAGAGTCGCATTGGCAAATGTAAAACTGTATCTTCCATCCAGGTCTGTTGTGTCGTAAGTGACGTATTCATTCTCATTATCATCCACCATATGGAATCTAATTTCCTTTGAGGGGATCGGTGATCCGTTAGAACCGTTCCTAACGATCCCTGAGAGGGTATTGTATTGGACCATCACAGGAGGTAATGTGATGTTCCTGTAGATGTGCTGGTCCGGTTCTACAATAAGATATTCACGGTATACATCATGAGATGTGGTGTTCATGATGCTCAACAACCCGGCCCCAATTTGATCGATGGTCAGGTTGAACAGGGCCTTACCATTGGAATCAATAACAACAATGGTTTTGTCCTGCAGTTGTTGGTTCAAGAATTGACATTGATATCCAACAGCAGGAGTTCCATCATCCATGGTCACATTCAGGTGAATGTATCCATTGTGATAGTTAGATGGAGGCCCTATAGCTTCTCCATTTTCAGATGAAACAACAATAATTGCAGATAACCCCATGGTGACCAGTAACATTACGATCAGAACATTCTTTAATTGCCCCATTCTCATTTGACCACTTCCAAATATCTCTGTGGTTGATATTATTGGATTCATATTAAAGGGTTGGCCAGTGATCGATATGTTCTGGCCATTGAAATTTTGACCTGTTCTGAGGCCTTATATCACATCGGCATACTGAAAACCCATATTACCGAAACTATGGACAGGAGAACACCAAGTATACTCAAGATCAAACATATCATATTCATGATCACTCCTGCTTTTGCCATCCCCTGCCCATTGGTTGCTCCAGTTAGATCATACTTTTTATTGGCATTCATTCCAAGAAGAAGACCTATAATACTCAGGATCAAAGGAAGGAAGCAAATGAAGAAAGCGATGGCCATGAAACCCAGTAATGATATGCTCAAGCTGATGATGCCGAGCACCATGGATGCCGTTGCCATTCCTTTGGCACCATCATCATCAATGTATTGGTTAGTTTGATTTCCATAACCCATACCACTGCCATATTGCGGTGTTCTGGAAGCGGTGTTGAAATCATATCCTGGACTTTGAGATGCTGATCCATATGGTGCACCGGGTTGTTGATAATTGGGTTGATCATATTGTGGGCCGGACCCGTAGGGTGGTCTTGGGTCCCAGTTCTGTTGTTCATCCATCTTTCTCCCCCGGGGGGAAATGGATTTGACAATTATAATAATTGGGTCTGGTACCACCGGATTCAGCACGATTTTCCAAAATTAATTGTAAATGATCCGTTCCAATTTATATGTATAAGCAGGAGAGGGATCGATACTTCACATTGGGTTATGAACAGTTTGGTTTATTCTTATGCGATAAAAACCATTATAAGCCGTCCTGTTCAATGAAGCCCGGGAAGTGATAGGAGTGTCCAAAAAGGAAGTTCCGGTTCACGTGAAAATATTGTATGTGGTCATCTCGGCCTTTGCTTTTCTGAGTCTTATCTTTGGTGGAGTTCTCATCTATGACAACTTCATCTATGAAGAACCAAAGGTCGGAGCTGTGCTTGAGGTCGAGGAGGTCTACTTCGTCTATGAAGGATTCACCGAGGAAGAATACACATTCTCTGTGAAGGCGTTCATCTCCAATACCGGGGATGAGGATTGTGATGTCCGGATAAGGGCCTTTGCTATCGATGAAGTGTCAAATCTGGCCATGGATGATGCCGAAACAGAGGTTGGGATCGTTAAATACGATTCAACTATTGAAGCATCTTTCGAGATCACGGTGATCTACCAGGGAACCTTTACCCTGGAACTTATGATATTCAAGGATGATCTGATCACAGTAAAGGGATACGGAAAGGTCAGTCTGGATCAACATCGAGGCGGAGGAAAGGATTACTCCAATACCGTTTTCGATGAAGCGAAAGACCGTGAGGACAAAGGGGATCTACCCTTCCCATCGCTTGGTGTGATAACGATCTGTGTAGCGGTTGGTGCATTGGTCATTGGCGGTGTTACAAAGAGGAGGTGGCGTAAATGAAGTTCAACAACAGGGATATCCTCCTGGTCGTTGTTGCAGTTGCCCTCCTTGTCGGCACTATAGTACTGGGGTATTTCGTCTTCAAAACAGAGGATAAAAAAGAGTCGGATCTTCGGGTTGATGATGTTTTCTTCCTGATGGAATCTTCCAACACTGAAAGGTCCCGGATCGAGATAATCGTATTCATCTCCAATATAGGTGACAAGGACGTGGGAAAACTGGAGATCCGTGCTTTCACGGTGGAAACCGCAAGCAACCTTGCCATGGATGATTCAAGTGCCACGATCAATGATGTCATTCAGCAAACCACTGTGGAAGGGAATCTCATCGTTGATGTCCCGAACAATGATACCTATCGTATGGAACTGTTGATCTTCAAGGATGAAAAACTGGAGATCAGAGGAAGCGGGACCATAGACCTGACCGGAGTAGGAGCGAGCTATGATTATCGGGATTATCCAGATTATGCAGATGACGACGATGATAATTCCTATGGAGCAGGAGTAGATGATGAAGCAGCATCATTGTTCGGTGGAGTTTGTATATTGCTCATCATCGTCGGAGTAGTGGTCGGTGTCATTCTCTATATCGCTCTGAAAGCAGGCAACAAGCCTCCGAAAGAGGGAGAAGAGTTCTTCCAGAATGGACCTCCCCCTCCACCAAGACATATGAGAAGGATGGAACCAAAGCTGGAAGAGTTTGGAGACAGGAACATGGAGGAACAGCTCCTTGAGAGAGAGGCCAGAAGACAGAGATCTTCTGATAGACCTAAGCCGGAAAAGGTCGCTCCTCCTTTGAAAGAGGAGAAGAAGGATCACAAAGAACAAGTGTCCAATAACGATAAGTAAGAATATCCAATAACAGGACCATGGGATACATCTCTGTCATCCTGGTCCTCGGGGCCCTTATCCTCATTCATGAGCTGGGGCACTTCCTAACAGCTTTGAAGTTGGGAGTACCAATTGAGAGGTTCTCTCTCGGTTTCGGACCAAAGCTGATCTCCAGGAGATGGAGAGGCGTGGAGTTCAGATTGTCATTGATCCCATTCGGAGGATATGTTCTTCCCAAGGTCACTGAACTCGAGGATTTCTACAAGATCCCCATCAAGAACAGGATACTCTTCTCACTTGGTGGTCCTGCCTCGAACTTCATTACAGCATATTTTCTGCTGTTCACCCTGAACATGATCAATAACGGACTGGGAGGCGATAGTCT
>JAUVBH010000091.1 GCA_030591285.1 Thermoplasmatota archaeon | reverse complement strand
TATGCCCGCGACTGCTGGGACCTCGAGGTTGAACTTTCCAGTGGATGGATAGAGATGGTTGGGATCGCAGATCGGTCTGCGTATGATCTTAACCAGCACACCAAGGGATCAGGGCAGGAACTGGTTGCCAAGAGAATGTATCCTGAACCTATCATCAAGGACATCACAAAGGTCGAGGTATCCCTGAAGGTGCTAGGGCCAATTTTCAGAGGAGAAGCGAAGATCGTAGCTGATGCATTGATGAATATGGACCCCTCCAAAGTGAAGAAAATGGTGAGCTCTGGCGGTCCGATCATTGTCGATATGGGAGATGGCAACAGTAAGGAGATCACTACGGAAGCTGTCACGGTCACTGATGTGAAGCAGAAAGTATCCCATGAGAACTTCACACCACACGTAGTTGAACCTTCATTCGGCCTGGATAGATTGATGATAGCGGTTATTGAGCACTCCTACAAGGAGATGGACAGCAGTCCCATGAAAGATGGTGCTGATGAGGATGGAGGCCCTTACAGGGTCCTGAGTTTGGATCCTGGCATAGCCCCCATCAAATGTGGTGTATTCCCTCTCATGAACAAGGACGGTCTTCCTGAACTTGCCAAGGATGTTGAGAAGGGTCTGAAGAAGATCGGACTCACCACATACTTCGATCATTCTGGTTCAATAGGAAGGAGATATGCAAGGATGGATGAGATCGGAACTCCTTTTTCCATCACTATAGACTATGAATCCCGGGATGACCATTCTGCAACCATCCGTATGAGAGATACCGGAGAACAGATCCGGGTCCCATTCAAGGAAATACCAACGAAGATAAGGGATATGATCTCTAATTTTTAAACCGGAAGAGTTTAGACCTCTTCTTCTTCTCCATCCGCAGGTTCCTCATTTTCTTCGGGTTGGTCCTTGCCGGTTTTTTTGCCCTTGTCCTTTTTCTTATTGGGTTTCTGTTTTTTCTTGGGTTTCTTCTTTGGTTTGCTCTTATCCGGTTCCATTTGGCTTATCTTCTTGGCAATGAAGAATGGAAGACCTATGATCACACCAAAAAGACACATGACCATACCCACAGCGATTATCCATCCGAAGAGGTCCGCAAAGAAAGTTGCCACAGGTGCGTCCCAGCCCGGGATCACAAGATCGAGGAAAATGGCCCATCCTCCAACGATCCCGAATAGAACAAGTAGACCAACAATGGAGTTCACGAAATCCTGTTTTGATGGCGCCATGGCCGTGGTCAAAGATGCTGCAATATAGAGGTAAAGAAGGAACCATGGTGACCTATTATCCCAGAGGTTTGTTTTGATCAGGTTCCAGGCTGATTCCAGAGTTCCAAGAACCATCTCCCCTACATTTCCATTTAACTTTGCACTCCAGGTGAGATCACAATTAAAAAAGGGGACCCAATCGAAAAGCATCCCGATCAATACAAGAACCAACGGGATCCCTATGAAGGGGGCCATTGAAATGAAAACCTGTCCGAATATCCCCCCCTTCGGAGGGCCATGGGTCACGGATCCACCCTTCTTGGAGATCAATTTGACCTTGAATACCTCGGTGAAGGTGATCTTACATGCCACCCAGTGACTCAATTCATGGATAATAATTCCAGGGGCAGCAAAAACGATGTACACCCAGCTCCAGAGTGAGTAGGCCCACAACCTATCCAGTAGATAGGAGATCAGAACAAGTGCCGAGAACCAGAAAACTAGATTCAACACCTCTGCGAACATTGTAACTGAAATACATCACATTATAATTAAATGTACATAAAAATCCTTAGCAAAATAAAAATTGATTTCCTTACAAATTGCTTGATATCAGATTTTTTCGTAAGTCCCTTTCGTCAATTTATCATTTAAACGTGACTTCGAAATCTTAACTGAAAACAGCCTTCGGCTTCGGTTTCCAGTTGACCTTGTCATTTCAGATGACAAGACATAGCACAACAATCGTCAACGATAATATGCTGCTGTGCGGGTTTTTGAAAAACATGGCTATCACAATTTGTTTGATTTTTCAAAAAAAAAGGGAGGGATTATAATCCCTCCCATTCGTATGCAAAGGAAGATCTTAGTCTTCTTTTACGACCGGGATGACCATGATGTCATCACGAGCCAGTCTCTCAATTCCAATGGTCTCAAGGACATAGTTGATCCAGTCGATGGTTATCTCGATCTCAGGCATATCGGCCGGCAGGGTCAGAGTGCGGATCGCCGCATCCTGGTCCTGAGGTGGAGATGCCCTGGATGGACCTGTCCTTACATTTGGTATATTCGCCTTTCCAGGATACGAATCCTTGTCAGTAGGATCAGTGTGGCCTCTGTATTCAAGGAAGTTGTTCTTACCATCGGAGTCATCATCCTCCTCACGGTCGTATACACCATCCATGTCAGAGTCCTTTCTGTCAGCATAGATCCTGCCGTTGAAGTAATCCCTGTTGGTTGCGATACCAGCTGGTTGGAACGTCTTCGTCCCTACGGTTTGAGAGTTCGCCCATGGGTCCCAGGTACCGTTGGTCTCTTCATAGATGTAACATTCTGGTCGGTTCCACATGGACCCGTTGAACAGCTCTTCCCAACCCTTTGGCAGGGAGTCGTTGTCCTCAAAGGGGTTAACTCTTGACTTGTTACCGATATAATCAGTAACCCACACTTCCCAGCCATCAGGCATACCGTCAGAGTCGGAGTCATATCCGCCCTGGATACCATAATCAAGATCCCTTGGAGCTGGTGAGGTTGTTACCTCGTTAATTCCGTCATGATCCGGATCAAGTCCATACTCATATTCGTATAGGTTGATCCACGGGAAGTAGAAGTCAACAAGCATGAAATCAGATTTCTGAGTGTTCAATGGAACCCAGATGCCGTAGACAAATCCATCGTGGTCAGCATCATAGGACCAGTCATCGCCATTGAGGGGATCGAGGATCCATGCATACTTCCTCTTTTCAGGGTTGTAGAGAGGGGAACCTCTGTTGCTGTCCTCCAGTTCCCAACCATCTGGCATACCATCATCATCGGTATCCCACTTGAGTGGATGTGTGCCGTTCTGGTATTCTTCCCAGTTGGACAATCCATCATTGTCTGGATCGTCCAGAACATCAGCTGCGATCAATGGGTTGACGATCCAGAAATGGCCGGTATTGACAAGGTCCTGCCAGTAGTTGGTCCTGTAGATACGATCATACCATACGATCATTGACTTTGTTTTATCGCTCTTGATCACCTTTCCGAAACGATATTCCCACCCATCAGGTAGACCATCTCCGTCGGTATCCATCTTGGTTGGATTTACCCTATCGTCGGTTGACCAAACATCTCCAAGCTCCTCGTCGGAGTAGTCACCGTCACCGTTGGCGTCGTAATTATCATTCTTGTCCCAATCTTTCAGAGGGAAAAAGTCCACAGTGTTCTCAAGACCATCCTCCATACCGTCATTGTCGGTATCGGGGTCATTGGGATCGGTGATCCATTCCCTGTAATTGGGTATCCTTTCAAGCTCATCGAAGTCGGACATCTGGTCGTTATCAGTATCCTTCTTATTTGGATCGGTCCTTACAACACCATACTTTGACCTCTCCCAGAGGAGTGAGGTGTCGATACCGAAAAGCTCGTCAACATCCATCCAACCGTCCAGGTCAGTGTCAGGGTTTGTTGCATTGGTCGGTTTGAACAGAAGGAATTCTCCGCCCTCCTCATCGATCCATCCATCACCATCATCATCAAATCCGTTGGCGAAGGTGATCTTTGTCTTGGTCCGACCCTTGGTCTCTTCCCAGTCATCTAGCCTTCTGGAAATATTACCTACCTGTCTGATCTCGAGGGATCCTCCGAAATCGTTATCGGAGTCGGCCATTGTGGCGTTGGTGTAATATTTCTCAGCAAAGAACGGGTCAAGGAAGTAGTTGTCACCAATGAGTTGACCATAGAAGCCCTGCTTCAGTTCTTCACCATCTGTCAGACCATCACCATCGGTGTCGGGATCGTTTGGATTGGTTGAAACAGGATAATGAATGGTTCCCATGAACTCTTCGAGGTTGGTCATCCCGTCTGGGATCCTGGTGTAAATAATACCGCCAGCATCGGTGACGTTCCACCAACCATCGTTATCCTCTTCAGAGTCAGGTATCATCGGGCTAACAGTGAATTGTGTTCTTTGGGAGTCCGCGATCTTATCTTCAAGATCCTCTCTGGTGCTCAGAGCAGGTGTCTGAGAGATGATCTTGGCATTGTATGCTTCCCAGCCATCAAGCATCCCATCACCATCGGTGTCGGGATTCTTCGGGTCTGTCTGGAACCAAAGGTTCTCCTTGTTGGGGAATGCATTCTCAAGATAGTTCGGGAGCCCGTCATTATCCAGGTCCTTGAACCTATCTGTTGAGTTAAGCGGGTTAAGACCTGTTTCCAGTTCCCAACCATCCCACATGCCGTCACCATCGCTGTCTGCTTTATATGGTGAGGTCTTGTAATCGATGATGGCGTCACCGTTCCAATCCACTGAGGATTCGGTGTAGTTGACGCTAAGTTCGATGAAATCGTTCAGAACATAAAGAATACCCTTCAAGGCATTGTAATGGGAGTCACCATCTGTGTCCCAGAGAAGTGGGCTGGTATGGTTCTCGTATTCCTGCAGGTTGTTCAGGTCATCCTTGAAATATATCATGACAGAGGACTTTTCCCCACCGGTGATGGTTACACCGTATCTGATGTCAAGGTCATATTTGGCATCGTTTGGGTTAAGTGGATCGATCATGTTGTCTTCCCAGGATATGGATTTTGCTGCTGTGATCTCAAGAAGCTGCTTCTGACCCACAACGGTCGCTTCTCCATAGTTGTTGATGGAACCCTCGTAAACGACGGTCTCACCCTGGTTGAAGAAGAGGTTCTTTAGCTCTCTTCCATAATGGATCTCCCATCCGTCATCAATACCATCAAGGTCCGTATCCCAAAGTGATGGATTGGTGGTCACAGGTTTGTAAACAGAGGGGATGTATGGATTGTATCTCCTGTAATCATCGAAATTATCGTTATCGATGTTGGTTGGATCACCAACGATCCCATCGGTGGGGTCATCATACAGATGGAACCCGCCCTTCATACCGATCTCCTGCCAGTCGACAATAGGGTCCATCTCACCGAAGGTTTGATCTCCCTTCTCGAAGGTGTTGGTGGTCCAGTTGAATTCAACTCCACCTACATATTCCCTCAGATTGAAGAGTTCTTCCCGTTTGTCGATCACACCATTATTGTTGAGATCGAAACCGTCACCGTCAGGATTTCCATCCCAATCGTTGTCGTTTGGATCAATGGTCAATCTTTCCGTGATCGGATTTGGTCTGCTGTATAAAGCTTCCCAACCATCCTCCATACCATCATGGTCAGAATCAGGTTGCCTCCAATCAGTCCCGTAAATGTAATTTTCCTCGATATCGGAAAGCTTGTCAGGCCAGAGAACATATTCCCCCTGGATCAATCTGGTGTCAGAATCAGACTTAATTACGCCACCAGGGGAATCCTCAACGTCTGTCCAGGGGCTGTTATCCTCAAGACTGCTGACCTCCTTTCCAGTGAGGAAGTATATCGCTACCAGTCCCCATACTGTTGCATTGATGAGAACTACGACGATAATTACAGCTTTCACGAAATCCAGCTTCTCAAAGAAATTGCTCGATGCCATCTAGTCGCCTCCACGCGGAAATGGGTTGGCTCGGTAACATCCGATGAATGCCCATTTCTTTATTAAACCTTTTGGACCCTGGACGTGCCTGATACTGGGGGATCTACCGAAGCATCGGACCATCCTTATCCATGGGTAAAAGTTACCTATTACCATATATAACTCTAATCCTCACATGAACCGCTATGGAATGGATCAAATGTGATCACAGATCGGGAAGGGATGGAGGTGGTGGGAGTCCCGGTTCCTCCTCTTTCTTTCCCTGCTCTGTCACCTTTTGATCAGGATCGGTCTGTCCTGGAAGTGCTGTTGAGGGTTCAACAATTGGTTCTGGTGGTGTCGCTATCGGGGGAGGTTCCTGGAGGTCTCCAGCTGATGGAGGGACCGGTTCAGGGACAGGTTCCTGATATACACCTGATAAAGAACCTTCGAACATTGGTTGCTGGCCATCAGTATCCACTGGTTCAGGAAGTGACGGGTCCTGATAGCCGAAAATTTCCGGTTCGGGTGGGTTCATCTGCTGAACATCCTGCATCTGCTCAGGCACTGCTCCTCCAACAGGATATTGGTCATATGCCTGTTGCGCATACTGATCCTGTTGATCTTGTTGATCCCATTGTTGACCCTGGGTTGGTTGATAATTTTGATCATAGGTTACCTGGTCATACCCGCTTTCTGCAGGGGGAAGCATGTCCATATCAGCCGGGGGGATCTGGTCATAATAACCAGGAGCCAGAGCGTTATCATAAGCTGGTATTGGTATTGCCGATGCTGCTACTGGTTTTGGTTTGTTCCTGATCCTGAGAACAAAGAATACCACAGTGGCAAGAAGCATCAGAACGATCATTACCAAAGCTATTAACCAAAGAATTAGACTGAGAATAAAT
>JAUVBH010000223.1 GCA_030591285.1 Thermoplasmatota archaeon | reverse complement strand
CATCAATCTTGCATGATTGATAACAACTCGATTGTGCATCTTCCTGGATTCGGTAGAATAACCGATATCCGGATAGAGCTTGCTTCTTATGGAATCACCATCGAATATCTCAAGTGCGATATCGTTCCTTTGAAACCATTCCTTTAGACCATTTGCTAGGTAGGTCTTACCGGCACCCGAAGGACCTGTAAGCCATAATGTGAATCCCTTTCTTGCGATCATATGTTAGATCCCCATTGTTTCTTTGACCCTGGTTATAACAACATCGATCAGTTCAGGTGAGTGGATCGATCCCATTACGACCTTCTTTCCCCCTGCGTTAACACCCATCTCTTTCAGATCGTCGATCAAACCAGGTATGTCCATTCTATTCGATGTTTCATCATTTACCCTTAGATATGTTTGGGCCTTTCCATTGAATCCCCTATTGATAACCAGAGATCCGGGATAACTCATCTCCCAGGTAGCCTTGCGGGCAACCTTTGAAATTATATTGTAAGGGCTATCAAAATCAATGTATGCGAATCCATTGATCTCTTCTATTGAATCCAAAGCGTTGTCTATCGTTCTCTCGATCGAACCGATGTTATCGTTCCATTTCCTGAATTCAAGAAGATCGATAGGTTCTTCGTTCAGAACCTGTTCTACCGCTTTTTCAACTCCATCCTGGTCCATTGCAATATAGTTGGAATCGATGAGGGCCACCAGTCTATTGATATCTTCTTTGACGATTCCTGCAGTTTCCATGGTTAATTGAACTTTATGATGTGAGAATGCCTTGTCTCCGATATCCCCCACTGCCCCAAGGACAGAGAGGATATCCCAGCTGTTATAATGGTCAGATATCACGGTTGTTGCAGACGGGTATTCTTCTGCAGACCTTCCCTCGAGAAGAGGATTGATCTGTGTCACTTTTCGGTTCTTGATCAGCGGCTGATGATGATGATCGATGAAAATCATGTTTCTTTCCATTTTTTCCATTATGTGGGGAAGGTTCAGATCCAAAACGAATATCTCATCATACTTCGGGAGAGCATCGTCTATCCTCTTATCAAATTCGAAGTCTCCGATCAAAGGAGAGAGATTATCATATTTATCATTGTCAAGGATCCTGACCAGTTTTGCTGCAGAGCAGATACCATCCGTGTCCCAGTGGTGGATTATCAGCATTTCCATCATTCCATTTTTCAGTTTCAATTGATGTATCCAAGAGCTTTCAACCTCTGCTTGACCTTTTCTTCTTCTTTGTGAGTGAAAGCCTCGTCCCTGTTCTCTTCTTCCAGACTGGCAATAACCTCTCTGAGGACGAATGTAACATAATCAGAAACAGAGGTGAAACCCGTTCCTTCGATCCTTCCTTTGATCTTCTTGTGAAGCTGGGTGGGTATGGATACTGTTGTATGTTTCCTCGTTTCTGTCATTGGAGCACCTTAATGATATTTAATTAACATACATTAGGGGTAACATACAGTATTACCATAAATATATTGCCTTCTCTATTGGTGAATAGAAAAATAAGTGATAAATATCAGGATATTCATATATTGGTCTGAAACCAAAATAGGGTGATGGTATGGAGATAGACATAGATTCGGTTAGGTTGATAACGGAAACTGCGCTTACAATAAGGGGGTCCAGACGGAGAACGACGGTCCCAAAGAAGATCGTCGATCGTCTGGAATTAAAAAATGGTGACAAGATAAGATGGTTCTTGTTCAAGGATGGCTCTATAATGGTTAGAAAGGTTATAGATTAATGAAATATTCAAATATTATCATATATGACAATATTTATCGGGACACATGTATGCCTTCCCATCAATGTATATTGACTGGGCCCGATATTGGATTGACACCAATATAATATATGAACGGAATCTTATATATTCATATGTATTCATCGGATGGTATTGGATCTGACATAATCGTGAAGGTCATAACGATAATTTTAATAATATTCATTGTGGGGGCGATGGCCACATTCATTTTCATGAGTGATGGAAAGAGAGAAGATCACCTCATGATCACACTGTACGGTTTCAGTGTGAAGGGAGAGGTTTTCGAAGAGAGTATAATCCCCTCTTTCAGGGAATACTGGAAGAACATGACAGGAGAGGAGGTTTTCTTCGAGACGACATACGCCGGTTCGGGGAGGATCACCAATCAGGTCATAGCAGGGGCGCCGGCAGAGGTAATGGTGCTATCCACGGAATGGGACGCTATCCAGCTGGAGAGGAATGGACTTGTGGAGACGGACTGGAGGTCTTTCCCTTACAATGGCACTGTATCCAGATCTCCCTGGGTGATACTTGTAAGGGAAGGAAATCCTAAGGGTATCACCGATTTCGAAGATCTTGCAATGGACGGTATCGAACTGGTGCATGCTGATCCATTGACATCAGGTGGTGCCTGCTGGTCCGTCTTTTCCGTATACGGGTCCGAATTGAGGAGAAGCGAGGTCAAGGATGGATACAGGAACACTACAGCTGCTAGGGAGCTTCTTCAGGGTCTAATGGGCAATGTAATATCCTGGCAGTCCTCGGCCAGGAAAGCACTTTCCCAGTTCGCTCTGGGTTACGGTGACGCCTTGATAACATACGAGAACGATGCCCTCTTGGCTATGGAGAAAGGAGAACCTGTGGAGGTCATCTATCCCTCGTCTACGATCTACTCCGAGCACAAGGCCGTTATTATCGATAAGAATATCAACGAGGACGAGAGGGAGGTCATTGACGCTTTCATGGACTTTCTTCAAGGAAATGTATCCCAGAGGGCATTCGTGGAATACAATTTCCGCTCGGTCCAGGAAGAACTGAACGATATGAACCCAGACCTGCCCGATGTGGAGGATCCATTCACTGTTGATTATCTGGGAGGATGGGAAGCCGCAAGGACCGGCCTGATAGATGGGTTGTTCCAGGACCTGAAGGGATGATCACATGACCGGTTTCGCCAGGGAAGTGAGAGGACTGAGCTCGGTGATGTTATTATCATTCGGTGTACTTCTCTTCCTGTTCCTTGTGGTGTTGCCGCTGACATCCGTGTTCCGGTTCGCGTTCCAGGACGGGGTCGGCCCTTTCATAAGAGCAATAACACAGGAAGAGGCCATGAACGCTTTCAGGAATTCCCTTACGGTAGCGATCGTTGCAACGATCATAAATGGTATTGTGGGGACCTTGCTCGCGTTCATAATAACAAGGTACAGATTCCCGGGAAGACGGGTGTTCATGGCCCTGATAGACCTGCCTATCGCAATACCTACTGCTGTGGTCGGTCTGTCCCTCATGATGCTCTACGGTCCCAAAGGACTGATGGGGGGCCTTCTGGAGGGATCCGGGATAGAGGTGATGATGAACATGCCGGGTATCGTCCTCGCCCATGTGTTCGTGACGTTCCCTTACATGGTGAGGTCCGTGTCTGTGGTGTTGGAAAAGCTCGATCCGAGCCTTGAGGAAGCGGCAAAGACCCTTGGAGCCAGCAGGTTCAGGGTATTCAAGGATGTGATTCTGCCCTCGATACGCGGAGGGTTGGTAGCAGGGGCAGCTCTCACGTTCACGAGATCCTTGGGTGAGTTCGGTGCGACACTTTTCATTTCGGGCATGATGTTCATGACAGGCCCTCTCTATATTTACTACCTATCCGACAGTAAATTCGACCCTCAGGGTGCGACTTCCGTCGCGATCGTCCTGATGATCTTCCCGTTCATACTTCTTCTCGGGCTCAATTATCTCGTATCACGATTGGAGGGGGGCGAATGAACGATTTTTTGGAGATCGGGTCCCTACGAAAGTCTTTCGGAAAGGATCAGGTACTGAAAGGTCTCTCTTTCGTTCTGGGGTCCGATGAGATACTCGCGATACTCGGGCCGAGCGGATGCGGAAAGTCCACCGCCCTGAGAATAATATCCGGT
>JAUVBH010000114.1 GCA_030591285.1 Thermoplasmatota archaeon | reverse complement strand
GCCATAGAGAAAGTTTCGCACTGGGTCGAAAAGACACTACCCTTGAACCAGCAGGAATCATTGGACGGGGAGAGACCCAATCAACCGGTCAGGATCGCTGCCACTCACAATGGTAACTGCGGTGAGCTTCAAGACCTAACGATCGCTGCAGCTAGAAGTGCATTGATACCAGCTCGGGGTGCCCATCTCCCTGGAGAGGACCACGTCTGGTCCGAGTTCTTCCTGGGAGGATGGCATCAATGGGATAATTACTGGAGCGATGGGGGTGGGGTGGTCGCGAACGATCTGAACTATTGGTGGGGCTGGGGGGATCGAGGGGGTTCCGGCATTTGGGCTACATCGGGCAATGGACAGGTCACAGATGTTGGGGGCAGATACAGACCCCCCGAGATCACCGGAAAGCTCCGTGTCCAGGTATTCGACCCCGAGAACAGACCGGTGGATGGAGCAAGAGTTCTGGTGATGTCACACTGGGTAACCGAACAGATCAACGTTGACACAGGACCATACCAGGGGCCCCTTCCCACAGTGCCGCTTCCAGCGATCTGGGGTTACACCGATCAATTCGGAATATGTGAATTGAACGTATGGAGACAGAATATCAACATCAGGGTCACTTCTGACCTCGGTACCTATGTATCCAACAAGTTCTCTGTCCCGGAGGATGAAAGCGCATACACGGTAACCGTCAGATTACAAAGTCAGAAACCCTCTTTCAACATACCCGAACCAAGCTATCCAATGCCGGAAACCGGAGATAAATATCTTTTGAGCTTCGAGGTAGTTGGAAGTTATCAATTCCAAAAAGAACTCACAGGAGGGGCCCTTTACAGAAACCAGATGGAAAGTAGTTCCAACGTTGTAAAGGTGTTCAGCAGAGAATATGATGAGAGCCTCAAAATAATGAGCAGTGCTATGTCGGAAGGTTCACCGATGATCGAAGAGGTACAAAATGACGATGCGAAATTGATCTGTTCATTCTCCGATCGAAACTCGTTCAAGGACCATGTTCAGATAAGGGTGAAGATATGGAAGGTCGAAGAAACCAATGGTACGGATGAACCCGATATAGTGATCGCCAACAGCAATGGATTCCAAGACAAAGGCATCAACAACAAGAATGACTACTATATCGGCGGATGGATCATATCCTCTGACAGCGATCTTATCAATTCCATTTCCCACATCGAGGTAACAGGACCGATGTGGGATGAGGATTTCGAGATAGACGAAGGATCGATCAAAGAAACGAGTCTTGAGATATTCGGGAACCATTTCGTTGGTATTCCGGGTGAGAAGAATTTCCTCACGATCAACGTTTACGATCAGGTATCAGTTGAACCCATGATCTCAAGGTTATGGGAGGCCGATATCAAGAATGAAAATGGTCCATGGTGGTTGACACGACTTGCTGAAGGCGGGTCACCATGGGGTGGTGAATTCACGATGGGAACCACCTACAATGATTATTATGGAGGCCTGAGAGGTATCGGTTGGATAGACGACACAAAGGTATGGGACAAGATCTGTGAAAGAGTTTTATGGCCAATACAGCAGATCTCAGGGATCATCGACACCTCAACATTTTCTGGTGGAAACCACAGATTGGCCATAACATGTATCGACCCCTGTGGAGGCATCCAACCTCTGATGTATAACTATGATTTCATTCCGGTCTTTCCAGATCTCAACATCTCTTCACCAGACGAAGGGGATGAACTTTTTACGAACGAATTTACTATTAAAGGAGATGTTTGGGACGATGTGACTGTTGGAACATTAACTGTAAAGATCAATGATATGACATGGGACATCACGGAGAGTATCGATCAAGATTCTACCTTTGAAGCGGTTATCGAATTCCCTGGAGATCCAGGATCCTATCCACTTGAAGTGAATGTCACAGATAATGTTGGTCTATGGAACTCCAGAATGGTGAATATTACCCTGCTGCCTCCTGTGGATGGCACTCCACCAAACATCTGGATCGATGATCCTGGAAACAGAGAGAGGATAGAGAAAGGGTCATTGATCACTATTCGGGGATTCGCTTCTGACAATACCGGTTTGGTGAAGTTGGATCTGGAAGCAATGGGAAAGACCCATCATATCTTAGATACCGTGGTTGGCAGCACTTTCTCCTACTCGATCGACACATCCAGCTGGTCGACAGGTGAGAAGAAGATCACTTTACGGGCGGAAGATGAAAGTGGAAATTCAGCCATAGATAGTGTCAATGTCATTATCTTCGAGGAAATTGCAGAGTTCAAGGACAGGGAGACTCCATCTATTCGAATTTATGAACCTATACAAGGAGAGACAATAGCAATAGGTACCATATTCACCATACAAGGTCAAGCATTTGATGATGGTGAGATCATCACTGTAAAGTTCTCCATCGATAGAGGTGAGAACTACGAGGATATCACTTCAACCCTTTCCAGGGATTGGGAATTCGAAATAGAGGTGGATCCCATGGATATCCTGTGGGCTCTGAACCTTGACCCCTCAGACCTTAGAACGGTTATGGAGGATTACCCTCTGATGTTTAAGGTCGAAGATGGAGTAGGTAGGGATATATTAGTTGAACACAGGATAAAGATCACAGATGAAACTGATCCCACGATCTTCCACACAACTGCCCAGATAGATCTGGATCGCAATATGGTCATCATAGACCTCAGCGCACATGATCTTACACCGATCGATCATTTCCTCATAGAGATCTTATCTCCCGATGGAGAGATATTCAGAACCCTCAAACTCGATCACAAGGATCTGAAAGTAGAAGATGAGAGGACCAAAGGTCTGGTAGAAGTGATCGGACCCTTTCCATCCGGAACCTATGGGTTCAAAGTAACAGCAGTGGATGCATGGGGAAATTCTGCCTCCACAACCAATGAATTCACCATGGAAAAGGAGTCAGGACCAAGCGGGACAAATCCCGTTCTGATCATTCTGTTGATCATGTTGATACTGATAGTATGTTCAGGTGGTACATATGGTGTTATCCGCTTATTTCGACGCCGAGGATCACCTAAATAACTAGATATCTATGAGGAAGTTCACAAAACTTTAAATTCGGAGATTGCCATGGTGGGGCGGGGGAAATTACAGGTTCCCCATTACAGTTGGGAACTGTTCCCATCGGAGGGATGGCCGTGGGTTTCAAATCCATCATCAACGAGTACATGAATAAGTATGATAAGAAGCCAGAGCCCCAAGAGCGGGTAGAGAGAGAGGTCGAGGTCCAGGAAGCTCCTCAATATGCTGAGACGAATCCTGAGGATGAAGAGCTTAGAAGGGTTCTATCGACACTCAGAACCAACATCAAGATCGTTGGTTGTGGCGGTGGTGGTTCTAACACCATTAACAGGATCGTAGAGGAGGGAATCATTGGTGCTGACCTCTATGCATTGAATTCTGATGCACAACACCTTTTGACGATCCATGCACCACACAAGATCTTCATTGGGAAGAGAACGACCAGGGGTCTCGGTGCAGGTGCCAATCCAAAGATCGGAAAGGAATCAGCTCTTGAGGCAGAGGAAGAACTACGAGCAGCCCTAATGGGAGCAGATATGGTCTTTGTGACCTGTGGTCTTGGTGGAGGGACCGGGACCGGATCAGCACCAGTTGTGGCTGAGATCGCCAAACAATTGGGAGCTTTGACCATTGCTGTCGTCACCAAACCCTTTGCAGGCGAGGGTGTTTCCAGAATGGAGAATGCGGAATGGGGACTTGCCGAACTGGAAGATAATTCTGATACGGTCATCGTTATTCCCAACGACAAGCTCCTTGAACTAGTTCCCAGACTCCCACTGAACGCTGCTTTCAAGGTCGCAGATGAGATCCTAATGAAGGCCATCAAAGGTATTACCGAGATGGTTACAAAGGTAGGACTTGTCAACCTGGACTTTGCTGACCTCAAGACAATTATGAAGGGCGGTGGAGTGGCAGTTATCGGAATTGGAGAGTCAGATGATGGCAACGATAAAGCCGTCAAAGCAGTGGAGGAAGCTATCAATTCACCACTTCTTGAATATGACATATCATCAGCGAACGGAGCTCTGATCTGCGTTACAGGTGGCGAGGACATGACCGTTACCGAAGCAGAGACCGTCGCGGAATACATCAATGAAAGGATCAATCGAAACGCCTCTATAATCTGGGGTGCTTATATTGACCCCGAGCTCAAGGGTGCCATCAGGGTCATGCTTGTGATCGTGGGTGTTACCTCCGAACAGATCTCAGGTAAATCCGTAGGGAAATTCGGAGATAAGGATAAGGGCTATACTCGAAGAGAAGAACGCTTCGGTGTAGAGTTCATCCGTTGAAATGGGGTGATATCGTGCTCAAATGTCCCCGATGCGGGGAAGTGAATAACGATAAGGAACTATACTGTGCAGGTTGTCAGAACAAATTGCCGTCCATTACGGCACTCCGTTCCACTATCAGGGCTGGATTGGAAGCTCTTGATTCAAAAGACTTCCGTAAAGCGCTGGATCGGTTCACAGATGTGGTTCGGCAGAATCCAGGCGACATTGATGCATGGTTCCTTCTGGCTGCAACCAAGATCCGATCAGGAAAAGGTTCGGAAGCCTGGGAAGATCTGATCGAGATGGGTCTCGCATCAGAGACTGGGAGATGTGCCCACTGCCGTGGATCTGGAAAATGCAGAGAGTGCGGCGGACCGGGGATCTGTATCATGTGCAGAGGGACCAAAAAATGCTCATATTGCGGTGGGACCGAGAATTGTCCCACCTGCAAAGGCCAAAGGTCCGACGAATGCAACCACTGCAAAGGGACCGGAAAGTGCATTAGATGCAAAGGTTCAGCAGAGTGCAACTACTGCAATGGCTATGGTCACTGCTCAAAATGTAAAGGTACGGGATACTGCACATTCTGTGGTGGAACCGGAACCGGACATACACTGGACCTATCAAGTATATCTGTAGAATTCCATGAACTTTCAAATTGGTTCTAACTGATCCTTTTCCCGTAGTTCAGCCATCTTCGGATGTCACCATGAGGGTCGTCCTCTTTCCTGATCGAACCAGAGTTCAACAGATGGATAGCTCGTTTGATGGCCACTCCCTCTTCAAAAAGATCAATGGCCTCTTCCTTCCTCATACAACCATTGGAAAGCTCGTCCTTGATCTCACCAAGTCTCTCCATCAGTCCTGGCATCATTTTGTTTCGAATCCTTGGGTCATTCGAAGCTTCTTCCATTAGATGGTCTACGTTTACCCATTTTCCTTCGAAGATAATGAACCGATTGCGTTTTTCCCCAATGAAGGAAAGTGGTCTCTCAAGCTTCGCTAATAGATGCCCACAATGATCACTATCACTCTCAGAACCCTGATTATCGAACATATTAATAGCCGGATTGACAACATCGTTCATATTAATTTGGCTCATCTTGCTGGTACTGATTGAAGAAAGAGTATACCTTTTATATGTGAAGTGAATTGCCCAATCGCAAATGCTCTTGCGGTGGTAGCTCAGTTGGGAGAGCGTCTGACTGAAGATCAGAAGGCCGGGTGTTCAAGTCACTCCCACCGCACTTTAAACTATTGAGAAAAACAATGAGGTGACAAGGATGGGAGAAACGCTCTACGACATCGAGGTATTTCAGGGCACCAGCTATTTCCTTGCAAAGATACTTGCACATGCATCAAAGGAAAAGCCCATCAGGGAATATAAGACAAATACTCTTGAAGAACTTCTTGAGAACATTGCAAAAGATATTCTCGAAGATAATGAATGATATATTTATCTGGGTCTATTTTCCAACCATTCGGTGATCTGTTTCTTTTGTTTACTTGATAGATAGTATTCTGGACCTTCCTTTCCATTTCTTTTTGAGAGGGTACCTTTCAACTGCATCAGTGATGTTTCTCTCTCAAGTTTCTTCTT